>CADEFG010000125.1 GCA_902826505.1 uncultured Acidobacteriota bacterium | reverse complement strand
ACTTCGCCTGTTCTGCCGTTGACGACGATCTGGAAAACTTTGTTGTTAAAGCGATAGGCGCCCGCGTAGATCGGCAGCAGGAGATGTTTAAAGGTAATGTTCGCGTAATCGGTCGAAACATCGTGAACGCGCTGCTGGTCGCCGCCGATGTCGTGCTGCGCATCGCCGTAAATCACGTTTTCGGCAATTTTTTTGAATCTTTCAAAACCTTCGTCCAGCGCGATCTGGTAGGTTTGCGCTTTATGTCCCGAAAGATAGGCGGGTTCATAGGGCTTGAGCTCCTGCAAATCCCAGGGTTCGAGATTATTGATATATTTTTCGGGCAAAGATGTCGTGGCGGGAACCGTCACATCGTCAAACTGGCGCGAAACGTTCCCCGAAACCGGATACCAATTCGTTCTTAGAACCTGCCGCGTTTTTTGTTCGCCGTTTTCGTAGTAAGTTTCGGTGTCGTAATAGTTATCGCCGCGCTCGCCGCGGTAAGAACTCTCGGTGAAGGCGTCGTAAGTCCAGTATGGAATATAGATACTGCTCAGCTTGTCGGCTTGCGCCATATTTTTTAGAGCCGACGGCGCAAACCAGAGCGCGGCGAGCCACGTTTTATAATTCCCGACGGCTTGGGCGGGCGCAACGGAAAAAGGCAACACGCCTTCGGGCGCGACCAGAGGATCGGCGGCTTTCGGTTGAGCGACGATCTTCGCGCCGCAAAAGTCGCAGTTGCGCGCCGTTTCGGGCGGCGTGAAATTGACGATCGCGCCGCAGCTCTCGCAGCGCACCTGCATCGCATCTTTTGCCATCGGCTGGAGATTTTGCATTCCGCGCTGCAAGAATTCGTGATAATCGCGCTCGTCAACCGTGCCCTGCGTCTGAACTTCCTGCGAATAGGCGCAATACGGGCACGTAAGTTTGCCGGTTTTCGCGTCGAAAACCATATTCGCGCCGCAGTTCGCGCATAAAAAACGATTGATATTCTCTTTGTTGATTTCCGGGGCGTTTTCCATAAAATATGTCTTGATCCTGAGTTCTTTTGATTCTAAATACGACTCTGTTTTTAGTGTATTTATTTTGAAAGCATTTCACCATTTCAAAAGAATTTATTTTTCTCCCGTTTTTTTCCCCAAAACTCAAAAAACCTCTTTTAATTTAAAGATTTTATGATATTATGTTTTCTTGTAAACCCGTATTTATCATAAATTTAATAAACCTTTAAAATTTTCGCGGAACCAAGGTTTCGCCGAAAATAAACTATCGTCGTAACAAATTCAGATTTGGATTTTCGTTGGCAACCCCTTTTTTTGAATGGCAACCGAGATCTGTGGTTTTCGTTTCAGACAATTTTGTTTGTCGCTATTTTAAAATATGTGTGAAAATTCCCAATCCAACGATGGCGCACCCCTTTCGCGCCGTATTCTGGTGATTGAAGATAATTTCGATTCCGCCGAGGTTCTGCAAACCTTTCTTGAAATTCACGGGCATAAAATAACCGTTCATCACGACGGCGCAAGCGGTTTGGAAACCGCCAAACAAACCGTTCCCGACGTGATTATTTGCGACATCAGTTTGTCTGGCAATTTGGATGGTTATGATATTGCGCAGGAAATCCGCCAAACCGAACAAACCAAATCGATTTTTCTGATCGCACTGAGCGGTTACGGACGACCGGAAGACAAAGAAAGATCAAAAATCGCCGGATTTGATTCACATTTCGTCAAGCCGACGAATTTTGACGAGCTGCTCGAACTATTGAACAATTTTGACGGTAAATAATTTTACCGGAAAGCCGAAATATCCATTCCGAAACGGTCTTTGACGTATTCTTCCTGCGCTTCGTTGAGGTTTTTCAGATTTGCGAGCCGCCGTTCGCTCTTTTTGATATAGGTTTTCGTACGCTCTGCCATTTGCTTCAAAAGATTTCTGCCCTCGCGCATTTCCGCTTCGACCTTTTCGTGCAAGACGTAAAGCTCGGAAAGCTCGGCGACCAGTTTTTCTTCGCGTAATTGCTTCAAACGATTTTTGATCTGCCAGATCTGCCGGATCGCGCGCACCAATTCATCGCCGACGGAATCGCCTTTGACCAGATCGGGCGAATCGCGGAAATCTTCGACCAGTTTGTTCAGACGATTCTGATCGCCCGACGAATAGGCATCGTTGAGCTTCGCCATCAGCGCGTGGCGTTTTTCCTTTTCCCCGGCGTCGAGCGCGAGATCGGGATGAATGATCTTCGCCAGATTGTGATACGCCTTTTTCGCCTCGGCGGTCGGCTGCCATTTGAACGAACAACCTTCGCCGTCTTCGATATTGACAGCAGATTCTTCGGCGCGGCGGCGCAATTCGTCGGCGCGTTTTTTGATTTCCTCATCGTCCGGCACGAGCTTGACCTCTTCTTCGGCGATCTGCGCTTCGATCTCGTCGAGTTCGGCGTAAAAGCGGGCGACTTCCATCGTGTATTGTGCCTCGAATTGTTCGAGGTCGGCGCGCAATTCGGTCATTTCCTCTTCGCGGTCGGCAAGCCGGTCTTTTAAACGCTCCAAAACCTTGCGCTTTTTGTTCAACTCGATCTCTTCGGGTGCAAGAACATTCATAGATCAAAATATTATCATAAAAAATAAGCCACAGAGGACACCGAGAACACGGAGTTTTTTTATAACTCCTCGGTGTTCTCGGTGTCCTCTGTGGCTATTCTTTGTTAATGTTCCGGCACGCGAAACTTAAATTTTTTGCTTTATCAGCCTTGCCGTTCGGCAAACTTGCTAAACGCGCTTTCCTCTTCCGCTTTGATGATCGAAAGATTTTTATATTCTTTTTCGGTCAGCATTTCGTCTTTGAAATCGGGATTCGGTTTATACCAGGGTTGTTCCGAGAAATATTTCTGGAGTTGTTTGTCTTTGAAGATCCGACCGTGGCGGGCATAGATTTCGTTTCGCAAAACACGCAAATCTTCGATAAATAAACCGTAGAGCAAACCTTCCGGAATCTCTTCGGTCGCCAGATACTCGCGCCAATCGGCTTCCATCTTTTCGAGCAGACTGACGTTTTGCTCTTCGATCTTGCCGAGTTTGACCTTCGATTGATTTTTCAAGGGTTTATACCAATCGCGCCATTCGAATTCCCGCAAAAATCCCGGCGTCGAATATTTGCGACCGCGGCGCGCATAAAATTCAAAGCGCATCATCCGCAAATCGTTGAGCGTCACGCCTTCGAGCAATTCTTCAGTCAACAGGACGTTCTGAAATTTGTCCATATCGCCGACCGAAACCGCCGTGTCATTATATTTTTCCTTATGACTGCGCAGACTTTCGAGATTTTTACGCTCGATCGCCGTCAAGACCGACGGCGAATATTTCGGATTGCGGCGGTACCAGTAACGCTCGTCGAAATATTTTTGCAGAAACTCCTGATCGGGAAAGGTTTTGCCGTGGATCGCTTCGATTTCGGCGATCATGATCTGCCAATCAACCGCCGAAGTTGAGAAAAGTTTATCGGCGGGAATCTCTTTCCTGATCCAGTAGCGCAAATCGCCCGGCGCGACATATTCGTGACGTTCGGCTTCGGCAAGCCGAATCAGATCGAGATTCGCGCGCTCGACCGGCGTTAAAACCGAGTTCTTAAAATTCCTGTTCGGTTTATACCACGATTGTTTTTCGAGATAATCCTGGATCGGGCGTTCCGAAAAGACGCGTCCGCGTTTGCCGAAAAGAATGCCGCGCACGATCGCCAGTTCGTTCGATTCTTCGACGCCGTCAACATAACTATACTGCAATTTATCGAGCTGTGTTTTTGCAACTTTTTTCTTTGTAAAATCAAACTTGTCCCATTTGTATGATCGAAAAACCTGCTCGTCCCCGATCTGCGCCGAAACAATCGGGCTGATCGAAAAAATCAGCAGAATTCCAAAACATATCTGTTTGCATCGAATCATCTTTTTTAGCACTCCTGATGGAAATAATTTAACCCGCTTGGATAATTTCAAAACTCGTCGTAATTTCGACCGTCGGGCGAACCGTCGCCGCCACCGAACAATATTTCGTGTCCGAAAGCTCGATCGCGCGCGCCACAGCTTGTTCGGAAACGTCGTGTCCATACACGATATGGTGAATATGCATCTTCGTAAAGGCACGCGGATGTTCGTCGCGCCGCTCGCCCGTAATTTCGATCTTGTAATCGGTGACGACCTGTCTTTTTTTCTCTAAAATCGAAACGACATCGACCGCCGTACACGCCGCGACCGATACCAAAAGCAATTCGACCGGTGTCGGTGCCGATCGCCGATCGCTTTTCGTATCCATAATTAGCGAATAATTGGCGGGCGTCGTGCCGATAAAAAATTCGTCGCCGCCGTATCTGACGGTTGCTTTATACAAATTGTTTGACATTGGAAAACTCCTTTTTGGAATCGTATTGACAGAAAATATTTTGCCGAATTCTAACATATAATTTACCCGGTCGGGAAAACAATTTTCGCAAACAACCTTTTGGCATACAAAATGCTTCAAATTAACGGTCAAACAAACAGTTTGAGGCTTTCGAGACAAAAGGAGATTGATAAAAAATGAGCAGATTCAGAAGTGTGTTTGCAGTTTACATGGTGATCGGTTTGTTGCTTGGCGGGTTTGCGGCGGTCGAAACCAACGCGCAGCGAACGCGCAACGAAAAAGATGTCCGCAATATCGTGCGGAGCTTGGATTCAAAGGTTGACGATTTTCGCTACAGCCTCGGATACGGTTTGAAAAACAGTTCGATCGATGACCAAGACGCCGATGCGGTTGAAAATTATCTATCAACTTTGGACGGAAAAATCCGTGATTTTGAAGAGAATCTCAACGGGCGGCGCGAAAACTCGGACGATGTTTCCGACATTTTGAACGCGGCAAACGGCATCAACGAATTTTTGGCGGACAACAAGGTCAACAATACGGTTCAAAAAGATTGGACGGACGTGCGCGCGCTGCTCGACCGTCTGGCTTCGAACTACAATGTTTCGTGGAACTGGACAGGCGGTACAAATAACAATAATTCGACTACTTCAAGTTATCCGACCTCCAACTATCCGACCAATAATACAAATAATTCAAACAGTTACGGTTTGACCGGAACTTATCAGCTCGATGTTTCGAAAAGCGAAGATACGCGCGACATTATCGAAAACAGCGGCGCGCAATCGGACGAGCAGCGTCAGGATTTGCAGAACAAACTCGAAGCCGCCGAACAAATTGCGATCGAAATTCGCGGCACGCAGGTCACGCTTGCTTCGTCAAAAGCCGCGCCGGTTTCGTTTACCGCTGACGGGCGAACCAAAACGGAAAACGCCAATGGTCGCACGATTCGCGTTCGCGCCACGCTTCGCGGACAGGAACTGACCGTTTCGAGCGTCGGCGGCGAAACCGATTACACCGTGACATTCGCGTCGCTCGACAACGGAAAATCGATGAAGGTAACGCGCCGCATTACGACCGATTATCTAAATCAAACCGTTTTTGCCGAAAGCTTTTACGCGAAAACCGATTCGTTTGCGCGGCTCGATATTAATAAAAATCCGAGCACGAACACGACCGCCAATTACCCGCAAAACACCGACGATAGCAACGGAAATTATTCGAGCAACGATCAAACGGACGTGCCGAACTCGAATTATCCGACAACCACGACCAATGTTCGCACCGGCGATTTTATCGTCCCGAACGGAACAATGATTACCGGAATTCTGGATCATGACATCAACACGAAAATCTCGCAAAACAATGACCGTTTTCGAATGACCGTCCAATCCCCGAACGAATATCGCGGCGCGGTGGTCGAAGGTTATCTGACCGGCATCAACCGTTCCGGCAAAGTTTCGGGTCGTTCGCAGATCACCTTCAACTTTCAAAAGATCACTCTGCGCAACGGTCAGACCTACGAATTTGCCGGATTCCTGCAAAGCGTCACGGACACAAACGGCAAAACCGTCAAAATTGACACCGAAGGCACCGCCAAAGGCGACAGCCAGACGAAAGAAACCGTCAAACGCGGCGGCATCGGTGCCGGATTAGGCGCAATTATCGGCGCGATCGCCGGCGGCGGTAAGGGCGCGGCGATCGGTGCGGTCATCGGCGGCGGCGCGGGAGCCGGATCGGTCGTTCTGCAAGGCAAGGACGATCTGGAACTCAAAAAAGGCTCGCAGATTACGGTCACGGCATCGGCTCCGAGTAGATAAACAAACATCCTTTGATTGATGTTTAGAGGCGGTCTTTGACCGCCTTTTTTTTCTTTAAAATCAGTATAGGGAGCGATAGTAAGACTGATTCAAATCATTCTAGTTTTTAGAAATTAGAAGTGTTCGCTGCCACTCACTATACTAATTTTCATTTTCATTCGTGACGTTTTGTGTCATCTGTGATTTAATACTTTTTATGAAAATTTCGTTTGAGGAAGTTGAAAATTTCCGCGACCGGAAATGGCGGCGCGAGGAAACTTTGAAGATCGAAACCGCGCCGGAAGTCGAAGCGCTTGTGCAAGATTTGGGATTTTGTCTCGGACTGACGGATTCGCGGACGAATTTACCGAGCGTCTACATCGCCGTCTGCGGGCGCCGCGACGCTTATGCACCGAAAAATGTCCAGAAGGATTACGAAATGAGTCTCGCGTGGACGCTCAAAGATGAAGTAATGATGCGCGGCAAGGTTTATTATTCAAAACTTTGCAAAGGTCGCTCGACATTCATTGCGCCGCGTTTGATTCCATATTTCAATGCCGTTTGGGGCATCGCGAAAAAGGACGAAAAGACGAAATTATCCGCAGACGCGCAGAAAGTTTTAAAGGTCTTGCGAAAGGAATGGGAAATGGGCACGGCGGATCTGCGCGCCGAAGCCGGAATCGAAACCCGTCCGAAGCTTTCAAAGGCGCTCGATGAACTGCAAAAATGCCTGAAGGTTGTCCCGCAGGAAGTTCTTTATCAACCAAAATTTACATATATCTGGACGTTGGCGGAGGCGCGTTTTCCGAATGAGCTGGCGAAGAAAGTCACGCGCGAAGAAGCCGTCAAAGAACTCGCCCGCGAATTTTTGAAAATGTGCGGCACAACCGCGCTCGGCGAATTTGCGAAAGCCTTCGGATTCTGGCGCTGGGAAGCCGGAAAGGCGAATCACGCGCTCGTTGACGAAGGTTTTGCCGAACGCTTGGCGACCGGAATTTATCGAATCAAATGATTTAAAACAATTTTCTTTTCTGACTCTAAAATAAATTTTCCGCGCAGCAAGCTGACGCGGTTTTAAATCGGAAGTTCCATAGCAAGCTAAGGGGAATTAAACCTACAAGGAACGATTAAATCAATTCCGACTTCTTTTCTTATCGAAATTTTATTGATAGCTTTCTCAAAACCAACAGATTTAACTATTACATCTTGAAATTCGTCCAAATCAAAACATTCCGAAGACCATTTATTAAAAGAAAGCACATCGCTTAAATCGTCCGACAGGTAATAGAATGTTACTTCCAACTGATAAATTTGATGACCGTCTTCGTAAACTTCATAGAATTGGCGAGTAAAATTAATTTGGAAATATTGTTCTCCTTCCCAATCATATATTCCATATTGAAAAAGCAACATATCGCCGTCGGCTTTTTTATTAACTTCGTTAAATTCTACGTCCCGGTAATAATCAATAAAGATTTCAGACAAAATTTTAAGGGAAAGACTTTTTTCATCGAAGCCTTTCCCTTTTACATAGTTTTGAAATGATTGAATTATTTTTGTTCATTCATCAATACTTCATTAATTCACGCGTCGCTTTCTCAACGTCTTCGATCTGCGGCAAAATGAAATCTTCGACCTGCGGCGCGTACGCGACAAACGTATCGGTTGCCCCGACGCGGCGAACCGGAGCGTCAAGATATTCAAATAATTCATCCGAAATTCGCGCGGCAATCTCGGCGCCGTAGCCGTAGGAAAGCGGGTCTTCGTGAGCAACGATCACGCGATTGGTTTTCCTGACAGATTCGGCAACGCGTTCCCAATCGTATGGAACGAGCGTCCGCAAATCGATGACCTCGACCGAAATCCCCTCTTTTTCCAGACGTTTCGCGGCTTCAAAACTTCTCTGGACAAGTGCGCCGAAAGTTACAATTGTGACATCCGTGCCTTCGCGGACGACTTTCGCTTTTCCGAACGGAATCAAAAATTCAGAGCTTGGATATTGCGATTTGTTGTAAACCTGGCGATAAAGATGTTTGTGTTCGAGAAACATCACGGGATCGTCACAGCGAATCGAAGTCCGCAGAAGTCCGTTCGCGTCGAGTGCGTTCGACGGGTAAACGATCCGCAGACCGGGCGTGTGCGCAAAAAGCGTCGTGCCGGATTGTGAATGATAAACCGCGCCGCCTTTTAGATAACCGCCGACCGGCACACGCATCACCATCGGGCATTTCGTATCGCCGTCCGAACGCCACCGTGTGACGGCAACTTCGTTGCGAATCTGGTGCATCGCCGGAAAAATGTAATCGAAAAACTGGATTTCGACGACCGGCTTTAATCCCCGAAGCGATAAACCGACGGCGCGCCCGATGATATTTGCTTCCGCGAGCGGCGAATTAAAAACGCGCGCCGAACCGAATTTGCGTTGCAAATTCGCCGTTACTTTGAAAACGCCGCCTTTTCCCTTAACGGTTTCGAGATATTCTTCGCGCGAAACGTCCGCGACATCTTCGCCGAAGATCACGATTCTTTCGTCGCGTTCCATCTCTTCGTGCAAACAACGATTGATCAGATCAACCATCGTGCCCGCGTTCCCCGAAAGCTCTGCGCCGTCCTCGGTGTCGAAATCCTTCGAGGTCGGGTCAACATCGGGCGAATAGACGTTGCGCCATGCCGATTCGGGCGCCGGCTGCGGCGTATTGATCGCAATATCCGAAGCTTCCGTGACTTCCCGGTCAACTTCTTTGCGCAAGATTTCCAGATCTTCCGAACTCGCGATGCCTTCGGTCATCAAAAATTCGGCGAAGGTTTTGATCGGATCGATCCGCGCATCGGCTTCGCGTTCTTCTTCGGGACGATAGAGTTTTTCGTCGTCCGACAGCGAGTGCGAATATGGACGGACGACCTTCGCGTGGATAAATGCCGCGCCTTTTCGCGTTCGGCAAAATTCGACCGCTTTTTTGAATGTTTCGTAAGATTCGATCGGATTCGTGCCGTCGCATTTTTGAATTAGTAAATTTGGAAAACCCGCAACCAATGCGGAAATATCGCCGCCCGCCGTGCCGACTTCGACCGGTGTGCTGATCGCGTAGCCGTTATCTTCGACGACAAAAATCACGGGCAATTTCATATTGCAGGCTGAATTCAGGGCTTCCCACCATTCGCCCTCGCTCGTCGTGCCGTCGCCGACCGACATATAAACAACTTCATCGCCTTTGAATCCGTCAATTTTAGTCTGCAAACTTTTGACCAAGCCGGCGCGATACGAGGCTTCCGCCGCGCCGACCGCATGAAGCGCCTGCGAACCCGTACACGAGCTTTGCGACGGAACATTCAAATCTTTATGCCCCCAGTGCGAAGGCATTTGCCGCCCGTGCGAATTCGGATCAACCTCCGCCCCGACCGATGACCAGAGCATTTCCTGCGCCGTCATTCCGAGTCCGAGCATCAACGCGCGGTCGCGGTAATACGGAAAAAACCAATCGTAAGCCGGTTTCATCGCCTCTGCCGCCGCGACCAGCACGGCTTCGTGTCCGGCGCCCGAAATCTGAAAAAAGATTTTGTTCTGCCCTTTTAATTGAATTTCCTTATCGTCAATCCGCCGCGACATATACATCGTCCGATACATTTTGACCAGCGTTTCCGTGCCTAAACCGCCGTATTTTTTCGCGGTTGTTTGAACAGTTTTTTTGCCGTTCGAAAAAGTCGCCTTTTTGGCTTTGACGGAAGTTTCCGCCGCAATGGCTTTCGCTGTTTTCTGAACCGTATCTTTTTCGAGCATTCCGTCAGGAGCGGTCATTTTTGGTTTTTCGATGGTTATAGCCGCACTTTTGTTCGAAGCTGCCGTAATCGTTTCGCTTTTCTTATTCGCCGGCTTTTTAGCTTTATTATTCGTTTTCGCCGTATCCGCTTTCTTTGTT
>CADEFG010000124.1:5574-10115 GCA_902826505.1 uncultured Acidobacteriota bacterium | reverse complement strand
GACCGAACTGGCCGCGGGCGACGTGGTCTTCTCGGCGACCGGCGTGACGGACGGTGCACTCCTGCGCGGCGTTCGCTTTTTCGGTGCGGGCAAACGCACGCATTCGGTGGTGATGACGACCGATTCAAAACATATTCGTTTTGTTGACACGGTTCACGTCGAAGGCGGACCCGACGCCGTCATCAGATTTTAGGAATAGAACGCGGATTTTGCGTATTTAACTGATTAGCACGGATATGTGAGAAACAACTCTGCGTTAATTTGTTTAATAATTTGAATCCGTGTTCTATTTTATTTTTATGAAAAATTCAAAACCCTTTGTCCTTGATTTGAGCGAGGTCAGTGCGGATGACGTGGCGCTGGTCGGCGGAAAATGTTCCAGTTTAGGCGAGCTTTTTCGTGAATTGACGACGCAGGGCGTGCGCGCCGTCGACGGATTTTCGACGACCAGCCATGCCTATGAAGTTTTGCTGGAAACCGGCGGTTTGCGAAAAAGATTGCAGAAACTTCTGAAAGGTTTGGATGTCAATGACCTCGATGAATTGGCGCGGGTCGGCGCGGAAGCCCGCAATCTGATGCTCGAAACGCCTTTTCCGAAAGATGTCGAAACCGCGATTTTTGAGGCTTACAAAAACTTGGGCGAACGCATCGGCAAAAAAACTTTCGAAGTCGCGGTGCGTTCATCGGCGACGGCGGAAGATTTGCCCGACGCTTCGTTTGCCGGACAGCAGGACACGATCTTGAATGTCCGCGGCGAGGCGCAGCTGATCGAGGCGTGTCATCAATGCTATGCCTCGCTCTGGACCGACCGCGCCATTTCATACCGGACAGCGAAAGGTTTCGACCATTTCGACGTCGCGCTTTCGATCGGCATTCAGCCGATGGTGCGTTCCGACATTGCCTGTTCGGGCGTCATGTTCACGCTCGACACGGAAAGCGGTTTTCGCGACGCGGTCGTCATCAACGGCGCGTGGGGTTTGGGCGAAGCCGTCGTCCAAGGCATGGCGACGCCCGACGAATGGATCATTTTCAAACCGACCTTGAAACTCGGATTTCGTCCGATCGTCACGCGCAAACTCGGCGTCAAAGAAGTCAAGATGGTTTTTGCCGACGACGGCACGGGAACGCAGGTTCGCGATGTTGTCGAATCGCAGCGCAAACGCTTTTGTCTTTCGGGGTATGAAGTTTTGCAGCTTGCCGAGTGGGCTTGCGCGATCGAAGATCATTATTCGAAACGCGCCGGAAAGTCGCAGCCGATGGACATCGAATGGGCAAAAGACGGAATTACGGGCGAGCTTTTTATTTTGCAGGCGCGCCCCGAAACTGTTCACGCACAGAACAATGAAAATTTCATCGAAAAATATAATTTGTCGGATAATCACGGCGCGCCGCTCGTTTCGGGCGTCGCGGTCGGCGAAAAGGTCGGACAAGGCACGGCGCACGTTTTGCTCGACTCCGACAAACTGACGAGCTTTAAGGAAGGCGAAATTCTCGTTACGACAATGACCGATCCGGCTTGGGAACCGATCATGAAACGCGCTTCGGCAATCGTCACGAATCGCGGCGGGCGAACCTGTCACAGCGCGATCATCAGCCGCGAACTCGGGATTCCGTGCATCGTCGGGACGGGCAACGCGACCGAAATTCTGCGTTCGGGAACCGACGTGACGGTTTCGTGCGCGGAAGGCGACCGCGGAAATATTTACTACGGAAAGGTTGATTTTACGATCGACCGCCACGAAATCACCGACGCCGAACGCCCGAAAACGCAGGTTATGATGAACGTTGGCGATCCCGACCACGCTTTTTCCGTCTCGCGTCTGCCGAACGACGGCGTTGGTCTCGCGCGGCTCGAATTTATCATCAATAATCACATCGGAATTCATCCAATGGCGCTCGTTAATTATCCGAATCTGAAAAACCGCAAAGACATTGAAGAAATTTCGGGTCGTATTTTGGAAGAAGATCCAAAGGAATTTTTTGTTCGTAGCTTGGCGGAAGGCGTCGGGCGAATCGCGGCGGCGTTTTATCCGAAACCCGTGATTGTCCGGATGTCGGATTTCAAATCCAATGAATATGCGCGGCTCATCGGCGGCAGCGAATACGAACCCGAAGAAGAAAATCCGATGCTCGGCTTTCGCGGCGCGTCACGCTATTACGACGATCGTTACAAAGCCGGTTTCAAACTTGAATGTCTCGCGCTTCTGAGAGTCCGCGAAGATATGGGCTTGACCAATGTCAAAGCGATGATTCCGTTTTGCCGGACAGTCGAAGAAGGCGAAAAAGTGATCGCGCTGATGGCGGAACACGGGCTTAAACAAGGCGAAAACGATCTGGAAATTTACGCGATGTGCGAATTGCCGGCAAACGTCGTGTTTGCCGATGAATTTTTAAAGGTTTTCGATGGTTATTCGATCGGCTCGAACGATCTGACGCAGTTGGCTTTAGGACTTGACCGCGATTCGGAAATGGTCGCGCATCTTTTTGACGAACGCAACGGCGCGGTCGAAAAGATGGTCGCGCTCGCGATCGAAGCGGCGATTCGCAACGGTAAAAAGATCGGAATTTGCGGGCAAGCGCCGTCGGATTATCCGGAATTTGCGCAATTTTTGGTCGAACGCGGCATCAATTCGATCTCGCTCAATCCGGACACGGTGATTCAAACGACGCATCATATTCTCGAAACCGAAAAAGCCCTGAAAAAATAAAAATGGAAAACAGATTACACAAATTACACAGATTGCTTTTATATTAAAAAATTATAGTAAAATCCGTGTAATTCGTGTAATCCGTTGTCAAAAATAATTTAAATGAGCGAACCCGTCGAAAATTACATTCCGCAAGATTTGACCGAACATTTCCGAAAGCAAGCCCGGAAAGTTTGGTTGATCTCGATGCTTGCGGTTTTCGCCTGGGTTTTTACGATTTTGCTCGCGCCGTTGGCACAGGCAAACGGTTTTGAGAATATTTCCGCGCCGCTCTATAAATTTTTCAGTTTTATCTGTCACCAAATCCCGTCGCGTTCGTTTCACATCGAAGAAAATCAGTTTGCGGTTTGTTCGCGGTGTTTCGGGGTTTATTTCGGGTTGTTTGCGGGTTTTGTCATTTATCCGTTAATCAGAAAAATCGAGGAAATCGAGCCGCTTCCGCGTTTTTGGCTCTTTCTGGCGATGATTCCGATCGGCATTGACTGGTCGCTCGGGGTTTTCGATATTTGGGAAAATACGCATCTTTCGCGTTTTCTGACCGGACTGATTTTGGGCGCGGCGTGCGGAGTTTTTATCGTCCCGGCTTTGGTCGAGATTTTTCGGCTCGTAGCGGGCAAACGACAATTAAAAAGGCTGTCGCGTTGACAGCCTTTTTATATAAATTGTTTTTTCGATACTGAATTTTTGATATTTTGTTGGCAACAAACCGAATCGTCGGTCGTGTTCCTTGATAGTAAATTTTATTGTAAGCAAGTTTTTTTCGCTTGGCAAGTTTTATTTGCAATTTTTTTAACCCGTTTATTTGTAGCTAAATATCAAAAACATTTAACTTAACTGCAAGACGAAAAGTTTTCCACCTGTGGAAAACTTTTCCTTACTGAAATGTTTGTTGACTAATCGGCAAAATAGTAGCAAAATTATGCTTGCAAACGACAAGCACATTATGAGTTTTAGCAAAGAAAGCGCAGTTGAGCGGGCAAAACAAGACTTGGCGCAGCGTTTAGGTGTCGCGGAAAGTGAAATAACTTCTTCCGCGAGCGACGCGGAGTTTCCCGATATGTCGCTTGGTGCGCCGGAAAACGGCGAAATGTCAGCACAGATGATTTCGAGCGGTTGGCGCATTGATTTGAACGCGAACGGCGAAAATTACGAATACCGGGCTGACAAATATCAGCTTCGCCTTCGGGGATTTAACGGAACAAATTACATTATCGAATCGTGAAAGATAAGCGGAAAAAGATTTTCTTTTCGGGAAAATCATTCCGCTTTGTTTTTGGAGTAAAAAAATGAATCGTAATAATATTTGGATACATATTTGCATCGCGGTTGTTTTGATTACAATGGCGGCGGTTTGGGGGCAAATCAGACGTTGGCAATCTTTCAAAACTAATGTTTCGACAGAAAAGTCAATGAAAACAACGCCGAAAACCGTTGCGCCGAAACGTTCGAACAGCGAAAAAGAACCGGAAGTTTTGGTCAAGTTTCGTTCTGACGTGAGTCTCGCGGACATCAAAAAAGTCACCGAGAAGAACAACGACCGGATTGAAGATGAAATCGAAACGGTCAAAGGTTTGATCTCGATTGACGATTTAGACAACGCCGATGCCAAAAAAGTGGCGGAGCAATACTCGCAAATGACCGATTTGGTTTTGTATGCCGAGCCGAACTTTCAAATAAAATTAGACGATCCGGCAAATACTTCCGCGCCTTCAGATTTTGCGCCGCGAGAAGATGATCTGACAGGTCCGAATGATCCGATGTTTGCCGAACAATGGCCTTTAAATAACACGGGACAAAACGGCGGCAAGGAAAAAGCCCATATTGACGCGCTCA
>CADEFG010000124.1:0-5564 GCA_902826505.1 uncultured Acidobacteriota bacterium | reverse complement strand
GAGGGGCGCCAAACAAAAGGAAGCGATAAGGTGGTCGTCGACGTTCTCGACAGCGGCGTTGACTACACGCATCAAGACCTGGTTTCAAATATTTGGTTTCGCCCCGACACGGTTCCGCAGTACAAGGACGACGAACTCGGGACATTCAACGACGAACACGGTTTTAACTCTGCCGACAATCAAAGCGACCCGATGGACGATAACGGACACGGAACGCATTGCGCGGGAATTATCGGCGCGGAAGGCAACAATGATGAAGGCATCGCCGGAATCAACTGGAATGTTCAGATCATGCCGCTCAAATTTTTGGGACGCGGCGGTTTCGGAACGACCAAAGATGCGATCGAAGCCATCAATTACGCGGTTGACCGCAAACAAAAAGGCGTCAATGTTCGGGTGATCAGCGCCAGTTGGGGTTCGACGCAATACTCGAAAGCGCTGGAAGACGCGATCCGCGCCGCCGGTGAAGCCGGAATCTTATTTGTCGCCGCCGCCGGAAACGACGGTTCGAGCAACGATAAACGTCCACATTACCCGTCAAATTACGATTTGCCGAACGTCATCAGCGTCGCGGCTCTCGACCGCAACGATCAGCTCGCTTCGTTCTCGAATTTCGGTACAAAAACGGTGCACATCGCCGCACCGGGCAAGGATATTCTTTCGACCTGGCTTAACGAACAATATCGCGAAGCCTCGGGAACTTCGATGGCGACGCCGTATGTTTCGGGCGCCGCCGGGCTGGTTCTGGCGAGTGAGCCGAATCTGACCGTCGCCAAGCTGCGCGAACGGCTTTTGAAATCGGTTGATAAGCTCGACAATTTGAGCGACAAAGTTCAAAGCGGCGGACGCTTAAATGCCGCGAAAGCGCTGGGCAATTAACCCTTTAATAAATTCTGATTTTAAGACCGCGAATTCGTTCGCGGTTTTTTATTTCAGATCAAGAACCGGCATGATTTTTTTACGGATCACGGTGGATTGACGCGGTTTCGACGTTTCACGAGAAATCGAAAGGAAACGCTTTCATAAATATCCAAACACGCGCCGAATCAAATAATGATGAATTCGGGCGCGAATCTATCGAAGAAAACGAGGCTTTCATCAGAAAACGCTTCTCGCAAAGGTAGCTAACCTGTAGAAATACATAGGTTCAAAAAAAAGATTTGTCGTTTATAGTAAAAATCAAGATTCAAAAGTAGGAGATTTTTATGAAAAGAGTTTTGATCAAGGTCATAACGGCGGTGCTGATTTCAGGTATTTTTTGCAGCAGCTCGCTGTTTGCTTCGAGTTCAAATATCAGGCTTCGGGTGCTTGGCACTTACGCGAGCGGAATTTACAATCTCGGCGCGTCTGAAATTGTCGCCCACGACGCGCAGACCCAGAGGATTTTTACGGTCAACGGCGCAACTTCAAAAATCGATGTTTTGAGCATTGCCGATCCGACCGCGCCGGTTTTGCTTTTTTCCATCGAGCTTTCCGCTTACGGTCGACAGGCGAACAGCGTTGATGTTTACGACGGCGTGATCGCGGCGGCGGTCGAAGCAAATGTCAAAACCGACAATGGCAAAGTCGTTTTTTTTGATGCGAACGGAAATTATCTGAACGCGGTCGAAGCCGGTGCGCTGCCCGATATGATTACGTTTACGCCAAACGGCAAAAAGGTTTTAGTTGCCAATGAAGGCGAACCGAACAGCGATTATACGGTTGATCCGCAAGGTTCGGTGAGCATCGTTGATGTCAGCGACGGAATTGCCAACGCGACCGTCACAACCGCCGGTTTTACGGCTTTTAATAATGCGAGACTGGATCGAAGCATCCGTATTTTCGGTCCCGGCGCAACCGTCGCGCAAGACCTTGAACCGGAATATATTGCCGTTTCGCAGAACTCAAAAACCGCCTGGGTAACCTTGCAGGAAAATAATGCGGTCGGAATTTTAGATTTAAGATCGGGCAATTTTACCGAACTCGTCGGACTCGGATTCAAAAATCAAAATCGCAACGGAAACGGTTTGGACGCGAGCGACCGCGACAGTGCTTTGAATAACGGGATAAACATCAAAAAATGGCAGGTTTTCGGCATATATCAGCCGGATTCGATTGCCGCTTACAAATACCGGGGCGATACTTTTCTGATTACCGCCAACGAAGGCGATGCGCGTGAATATTTGGGAACGCCGGGTTATGTCGAGGAAGTTCGGGTCAGCTCGCTGCTTCTCGATCCGCTTATTTTTCCGAACGCATCGGTTTTAAAAGATAATGCGAATCTCGGACGGCTGAATGTTTCAAAGGCTTCCGGCGATCCGGATAACGACGGCGATTATGATGCGCTTTACACACTCGGCGCCCGTTCGTTTTCGATTTGGACGGATTGCGGCGAGCGAGTCTACGACAGCGGCGACGATATCGAACAGATCACCGCGCAGACATATCCTTTATTTTTCAATGCAAGCAACACGAATAACACGAAAGACGACCGCAGTGACAATAAAGGACCGGAACCCGAGGGTTTGACGGTCGGCAAAGCCTTCGGTCGAACTTATGCTTTTATCGGCTTGGAAAGAATCGGCGGCGTGTTGGTTTATGACGTAACGAATCCGTATTCGCCGGAATTTGTTCAATACTTGAACAACCGTAACTTTTTAGCCGCGCCCGAAACGGCGGCGGCAGGCGATCTGGGACCCGAAGGTTTGCATTTTATCGACGACAAAGACAGTCCGACCGGAAAACCTTTGGTCATTGTCGCTAACGAAATTAGCGGGACGACGACAATTTACGAAGTCACCAGAGTCAGAGGTCACGATTAAGAATTTGGTTTAACGGCTGATTTTGCGAATAATTTGTTTTGGAACAGGGAAAAGTTTATTGATGATAAACTTTTCCCTGTTCCAAATATCTCAGATATTTTTAATTTTACGACGAAAAACAATTCACATACTCTGTTTTCTCAACAATCTGCGTTAAGCAACTAACCATTTGGAGCACAAGCTCGCTAAATCGGCAGCCACTTCCTTTCTACAAATAAATAAACAAATCGGAAAACTCATTGTAAATAAAGAACTTTAAAGAATTGTCAGGATTTGTAAATAAATTGGCACGCTCTTTGCAAAACCTGTCGGCAAGGCAACGCTGCCGGAAGTTGTTAATGGTTATTTGTTAAAAGGAGAAATTTAAATGAATCGTATTAAAATTTTAGTCGCTTTTTTTGCTTTTTCGCTTTTGGTTTTAGGCTTGCCGACGCTCGCTTCGGCGCAATGGCGTAATGGTAACGGCAATTATAATCGTAATCTGGAATCAACTGTCAGAAGTTTGAAAGATCGTAGCAGAAGTTTTGTCAAACAATTAGACCGCGAGCTTGATAACAGCCGTTACAACAATCGTAATCGTGAAGACAATTTGCTTGATCTGGCTAAAGATTTTAAGAATGCGGCTGACCGTCTTGAAGACGAATACGATGACCGCGATGATTATAATGACAGTGCCGACGAAGCGCAACGTGTTTTACAGCTTGGTCAACAGCTTGACAATGCGCTTTACAATTCGCGTTTGAATTACAATCTGCAAGGCGACTGGAATCAAATTCAACAGGATTTGGACGTTCTTGCCAACGCTTACGGCTACAACAACCGGAACAATCGCAATAACCGTAACAACCGCAGCAATCGGAACGGAAACTGGCGCAATCGAATTCCTTTCCCACTGCCGTTCTAAGTTTTCTAAAAATTGAGTATGGCTTGTAATCCAGCCCTTCCGAAACCAACTAAAGCCATACTTAACAAAAGCCTGAGCCTGAAAACTCAGGCTTTTTCTTTTGCGGCGATTTACGATTTACGATTTACGATCTACGATTGACTAATGACCGGAACACTTTATCTCGTCGCAACACCGATCGGAAATTTACAGGACATTACGTTTCGGGCGCTCGAAACGCTTAAAACAGTTGATCTGATCGCTTGCGAAGACACGCGCCACACGCAAAAGCTCTTAAATCATTATGCGATCAAAAATCGGCTGATCAGTTATCACGAACACAACGAGATGACGCGTGCAGAAGAATTGGCTGAATATTTAAGGCAGGGAAAATCGATCGCCATCGTTTCCGATGCAGGCACGCCCGCGATCTGCGATCCGAGTTTTCGAATCGTCGAAAAAGCCAATCAGATCGGCGCGAAAGTCGTTTCAATTCCCGGTGCGGTCGCTTTCGTTAATGGTTTGATCGTTTCCGGCTTGCCGACCGATTCCGTTTTTTTTGGCGGATTTCTGCCGTCGAAAAAAAGCGAGCGCATCAAGCGTTTGGAAGAAGTTAAAGAAATTCCCGCGACGCTCGTTTTTTACGAAACGCCGCACCGGATCGAAAAATCTTTGGCAGATGCTCTGGAAATTTTGGGAAATCGAAAAGCGGCGCTCGCCCGCGAACTGACGAAACGGCACGAAGAAATCATTCGGGGCGATTTAGCTGAAATTTTTTCATATGTCTCTGGCAACCAAATCAAAGGTGAGATCGTCTTAATTTTCGACCGTAAATCGAACGAATCGAAACGGTTAGATGTGAACAAGGCGGGCACGCTGAAATCTCGTTTAACCGAACTTGAAAGCGAAGGATCGGAGCGCAAAGCCGCTTTGAAAAAACTCGCCAAAGAGTTTGGGTTAAGCCGTTCGGAAGTTTATCGAAGACTTCTGATCGAATAAGGATTTTTAGCCAAAAGATTTTGATACTCAAAAAAACACTCTTCCGATCAATCTCGTACGAGCCGATTTCATATTAAATTTATACCAATGGTTGTTTGCAGTTTAGGCAGCCATATTTTTTATTTTTGGGAGTAATTAAAAATGAAAAAACTAATACTTAGCGGACTTATGTCTTTAGTTTGTGCTTCGATCGGATTGGCGCAAACCAGCGATTATAAAAAATCCGAATTTTTCGTCGGTTATTCAAACAATCAGGTTGATACCGGCTTGGACAGCGATACCGATAACGAGTTTCGCGATTTCTTCAACGACCGCAAATCATTTCACGGTTTCAACGCTTCGGCAACTTATAACGTCACGCGTTATGTCGGAATTACGGCGGATGTGTCGGGAACCTACAACAACCAAAGAATCACCGCGACCGTTCCGACCGGACCGACCACCACCGGCACGATTTCCTTTAAAACCAGTAATTCGCTTTACAACTTTTTAGGCGGCGTACAGGTTAAGGATAATGCTTCGGAAGGCAGATTGAAACCGTTCGGCTACGCGCTTGTCGGGGCGGGACACGGCAAAACCAAGATCAAAGATTTGGTTTGTATAGCAACCGTTGACTGCTCGGATTTGGCGACAAGTTCGGAAACCGGTTTAGCCGGAGCTTTCGGCGGCGGTCTGGACATCAAACTCAATAACCGGGTTGATTTTCGTGCCATCAAGGTTGACTACAATCCGATTAAATTCGACAGCGGAACTACTCACAATGTCCGTTTCGGGATCGGTTTTGTTTTCAAATAAAAAGTGATTTAAGGCAAAAGTAAAAAGCGGCAGATTTTCAAAATCCGGCGCTTTTCTTTTTGTTGCGACTTGTGAAACTTGAAAAA
>CADEFG010000123.1 GCA_902826505.1 uncultured Acidobacteriota bacterium | reverse complement strand
GCTTTGCACAAAAACGTCAAGAAGCGCGGGAATCGTCAATCGTCAAGCAGAATGTCCGGTTCACTTAAAGTTTTAAGGTTTTATTCGATTTACGATTCCCGATTGACGATTGACGACTTTTTGTGCAAAGCCTCTTAGAATGATGAAATGAACGCTCATCAGGCAGTAATTTTCTTTTCTTCTTCGCTTTCGCTGCCGACCAGAAAAAGATACGAATACATCGCGATGCCGGTCGAAACGCCGGTGCCGATCTTGACCCACGCGGGCAGGTTTGACGGCGACAGAAAACCTTCGATGATGCCCGCGATGACCAGCAAACAGGCGCAGCCGATGACGATCTTGGCGGCGTCCATGCCTTTTTTCTTTAAGGCTTGCGCGCGCGTCAGATCGCCCGGGTTGACGAGCGCGTAGCCGATCATCATGCCCGCCCCGGCGCAGAAAAAGATCGTCGAAAGCTCGATCACGCCGTGTCCGACGACAAAGCTCGCGAGCGCGTTGCCGAACGGCGGATTTATTTTGTAGCAAAGCGCAAAAACGCTTCCCAAACGGGCGCCTTCAAACGCCAGATCGTAAAACGCGCCGATCCCTAAAAATGCGCCCATCGAAAAAACGCGGAATGTCACCAAAATATTGTTCGTCAAAATCTGGCTTGAACCGAGCTGGTTGGCATCGTTGAGCGAAAGCCACCATTGATTGTTGGCTTTTATTTCATATTCAATTCCCGAAAGCGCGACAAAATGCGAAAAATCGCTGTTGATCCAGGTCGTGATAAAACCGAAAATCGCAAAAAATATGAAAATGCCGAAAGCGATCTGCATATAACGTACGTTTTTTCGAAAGGTGCGCGGAAAATCCTTCGTGAAAAATTGCCAGATGAGCCCGACGCCCTGCGCTTCGGCGCGATAGATCTTGCCGTGGGCGCGTATGACGAGGCTGTTTAGATAGTTGACGAGTTTGGGATCGCGGGTTTCGGCGCGGGCAATTGCCAGATCGGTCGCGGCGCGGCGGTAAAGCTCGCCGAATTCACGAACTTCGGCGCGCGAAAGACCTCTGAAGCTGGAAACATCCAGAATCGAAAGAAGGTCTTCGAGACGCTGCCAGTTGTTTTTACGTTCGTTGATAAAGCGGCTCATATCGATTTTGGATTTTAGATTTTGGATTTGGGATTTGGGATTGGTGCGCGTATCTGAACCAGCTCGTTTCTATGTGGATTGATTCTCTATCAAATATTTTGTTGGAAAAGAGCGCATTTTTTAACGCGAACGCCAATCCAAAATCCAAAATCTAAAATCCCAAATGTAAATTAACATTGCCAATCTAAAATCTAAAATCTAAAATCTAAATTTAGCGATGTCCGAAGAAAATAAAAACCAGTCGGAAGAAGAAGCGATCGGAAAAACTTACGATTTCCGCGTCGCCAAACGCCTTTTAGGTTATCTCAAACCTTACTGGCATATCGCCGCGTTTGCGCTCGTTCTGACGGTTTTGGTCAATGTTCTCGCAAGTCTTCAGCCGCGTTTTACGCAAATCGCCGTTGACGATTACATCACGCCCAAACAAACCGACGGCATCTGGCTCTTCGCGCTCGCCTTTTTCGGACTTTTTCTCTTTCGCTTTATTTTCAGCTACGTGCAGGAAGTTCTGCTCAATCTGGTCGGGCAAAAAGTGATGTTCGATCTGCGAACGCAGATTTACACAAAGCTGCAGGAACAGGAAATTGCCTATTACGATAAAAATCCGGTCGGCAGAGTGATCACGCGAATTACGTCGGATGTTGACGCGCTCAACGAACTTTTCACCTCCGGCGTGATCGATGTTCTGGGCGATCTGGTGATTATTTTTGCGATCATCGTGCAGATGTTCTCCTATGACTGGAAGCTCGCGCTCGTCTCCCTGATTACCGTGCCGCTGCTTTTTACGGCAACGAACTGGTTTCGCAAACACGCCCGCAACGGCTTTGACAAAGTTCGGACACGCACCGCCAAACTCAACGCTTTTTTGCAGGAACATATTTCGGGAGCGCAAACCGTCCAGCTTTTTAATGCCGAAGAAAAAACCCGGAAACGTTTTGACGACATCAACGACGATTACCGCAACGCGAACATCGAAACGATTTATTATTATTCGATCTTTTATCCGATGGTCGATTTTATCGGGACGATCGGAATCGCGCTCGTCATCTGGTTCGGCGGTTATCAGCTTTTGACCGGAACTGCCGCCAGCGGTTCGCTTTTGACGATCGGGGTGGTCATTGCTTTTGTACAGTTTTCGCAAAATCTTTTTCAGCCGATTCGCGATCTGTCGGATAAATTCAACATTCTGCAAGCCGCGATCGTCGCGTCGCACCGGATCTTTCTGCTGCTCGATCTGCCGGTCGAAGTCAAATCGCCGGAAAATCCGAAAAAGAGCGGCAAAGTCGTCGGGAAGATCGAATTTCAGAATGTTTGGTTTGCTTACAAGGGCGAAGATTGGATCTTAAAAGACGTTTCGTTCACGATAAATCCGGGCGAATCGGTCGCGCTTGTCGGTCATACGGGTTCGGGGAAAACGACCGTCACCAATCTTCTGATGCGCTTTTACGATGTCCAGAAAGGTCGGATTCTGCTCGACGGCGTTGATATTAAGGATTGGAATTTGCACGATCTGCGCAAAAATTTCGCGGTCGTTCTGCAGGACGTTTTTTTATTCAGCGGCGCGATCGAAGAAAATATCCGGCTCGGCAACAAAGAAATTACGGATCAAAAAATTCGTTGGGCGGCGGCGGAAGTTCACGCCGACGGTTTTATCGAAAAATTGGCGGAAGGTTATAAATCCGAAGTTAAAGAACGCGGCGCGGGACTTTCGGTCGGACAGAAACAATTGATAAGTTTTGCGCGGGCGCTGGCGTTTGAACCGACGATCTTGATTTTGGACGAAGCGACCAGTTCGATCGACACGGAAACCGAGCAGCTTATTCAGCAAGCCGTCGAACGCGTGATGCAGGCGAGAACTTCGCTCGTTATCGCGCACCGGCTTTCGACGATTCAGAAATGCGACCGGATCATGGTTTTTCATCACGGCGAACTCCGCGAAGCCGGCACGCATCAAGAACTTTTGAATTTGCACGGGCTTTATTGGCGGCTCTATCAATTGCAGTATGTCGAGGAAAAAATACACAGTTCGCTGCCGCCCGCAACGAGTCCGGGTTTAAGTTTGGAAACCGGCGCAAGCAATTGATTTATGCTAAGAAATCGCCAATTTCAGAAATGGCTAGTCTAAATTAAAATTTTCGTTTATAATAAATTTTCAGCAATGGTCACGGAAGCAACTCAGCAATCAGAATTACCAAAAGAATGTGAATCGGTAATGGAAGAAATTTTCAACCGATGCGCTGAAAACGCGCCGAATTTCGGTGTGCGGCTTGACTGCTTTAAAGAATCTCTGCAAAAAACTGCCCGCAAATATCTGCTCAATTCGCCCGAAAATGTTTCAACCAGAGAATTGACCGACTTTTTGCGGCAGATTCAAGCCGATGATTTGTTTTTGGCGCTCGCCTGTTCGAACGGAAACGAACGCGCCTGGTGGGAATTTGACCAAAATCATCGTTCCTATCTCGAACGAGTCGCGCGGCATCTGGCAAGTACGGATATTGACGCGCAGGAAGTTGTCGATACGGTTTATGTCGAGCTTTACGGAACCCGCGTGGTTGACGGCGAAAGAGTTTCAAAATTTTCGACTTACAGCGGACGCGGCTCGCTTCGCGGCTGGCTGCGCACCGTCATCTGGCATTCGCTCGTTGATCTGCATCGCGCATCGCACGATGAAGTTTCGCTTGACGAGATGACGGAAAACGTCGGCGAAGGTTTTGCCCACGCGAGCTTTGCCGAAACATCGCTCGGCGGCGAAGACGAGATGATCGAAAAGATTGCCAAACAACGCTATAAAAAAGCGACTGTTTCGGCGATTGAAACGGCTTTTGCCAATCTCGACGCGCACGAAAAACTGCTTTTGCTCTATTATCACGTTGAAAGTATGAAACTTCGGGAAATTGCGCGAATGGTTGAAAGCCAGAATTCGCCGCTTCGCGATTGGTTTCAAAGAAAATCACCGACCCGCGAAAAAAATCCCGAAAGCCGTATTCACGAATCGACGATTATGCGTTGGCTGGAAAAAAGCTACGCCAAAGTTTTACAACTTTTTCGCACCGAACTGCGTGCCAAACACGAGTTGCGGGAAGATGAAATCGAAATCTGTATGGAACTTGCCACACAGGATTTAGCCAGTCGGAATCTTTATCAAAATTTAACGACAACTTAAACTCCCGGATATGCATCAGAAAAGATTTTTGCCCCAACCAAATAAAATTGTGCAAATAATAGGAAAGACTGCGTCTTTTTCTATGGGAGGCTGGAATTAACATGGAACACACGGGGAAAATAAATTCAGAAGAATTAAGAATACAAGGACTTTTAGACCGTTATCTTAACCGGCAAGCTGCCGCCAACAGTTTATCAGCACAGGAAAATCACTTAGACGAAGACTCATTAACGGCTTTTGTCGAAGGAAATTTGAGCGAACGCGAATCGAAACCAATTGTCAGTCATTTGGTTGACTGTTCATTCTGTCGTCACGTAACGACAGAATTGGTTCGGTTGGATTTGGCTTTTGCAGACACACCGGCGAAAGTGGCGGTTGCCGAGAAACAACCTTCAAAAGTCTCGGAAGTTTTAAGCGGAATTTTGTCGCGCATTTTTGGAACCAGCGATGAAGCAGTTTTTGCGCATCAGGAAGAAGAGAAAGTAGAAAAGAAAGAAATCGAGAAGGACCAAAAAGAATAATCCTTTTCTGCCCCTTGAGCCCCGAAAAAATCAGTGGTTTGAATAGAATAAACTATTCAAACCACTTTTTTTTGTTTCTAAATTTCAATTTCCGATATTAAAATCGGCTCAAAGATTGAAAATAATCTGTAATTTTCAATCTTAAAGAGCTATAATCAGGCTAACAAACGTAAATTAAAATATTTCGCAAAACTCCCAGAAACCTCAGCTTTGAACACCTTTAAAAAGAGTTTGAAAATTAGGAGTTTAAAATGAAAAACAAAAATAACTTGTGGTATTGGGTTCGTTTTACTTTTTCTATTTGCTTACTGGGAACTGCAAATTTTGCCTTTGCCATTTCAAAATCGAATGTAACAAACGCTTTGACAGCCGGAAGCACGATTAATGGAATGGTTTTCGATTCGGAAAAAAGAGGTTTGATCGATGTCGATGTCGAACTTCAAGATGAATATTCAAGATTTCTGGCGAGAACAAGAACGACCGGCGGCGGACGATTTT
This sequence comes from uncultured Acidobacteriota bacterium, assembly GCA_902826505.1. Lineage (GTDB taxonomy): Bacteria > Acidobacteriota > Blastocatellia > Pyrinomonadales > Pyrinomonadaceae > JAFDVJ01. The sequence goes on along the minus strand of CADEFG010000123.1, from coordinate 4,810 downwards.
CATTTACCAACCTATCAGCCGGAACTTATCAGGTGCGTGTAATGGCACAAAGGTACGGCTTTTCCGAGCAAACTCAACAAGTCGAAATCATTAATTTTAACCGGGGCTCCGCCGGAGTCAGCAACGATACTATTTATATAGATTTTTATCTCCAACCGATCAAAAATTTTACTTTTGCGGAAGCGGTCGGCGTGACAGGTTCGATCTTCGCTCAGGATGTGCCGGACGAAGCAAGAAATCTTTACAATCAGGCGTTAACTGATTTTGCTCAAAAGAAAATAGATTCCGATATCGCCAATTTGAAAAAGGCAATTGAAATCTTTCCAAAATATTTTAATGCGCTCAACCGGCTCGGCGATGAGTTTCTTAAAAAACAAGATTTCAAAGCGGCTCAGGAAATTTTGCTCAAAGCAATCGAGATAAACCCGAAAGCGGCTGATTCTTTTTATATGTTGGGATATTCTCAATATGTTTTGAAACAGTTTGCTCCTTCGATCAATTCGTTACGCCAATCGGTAATTTGGAGCCCGCGCTCGGCAGCGGCTTTTTTGCTTCTTGGAATGGCTTTGCGGCAGCTGACAAAATACGACGAGGCAGAAATACAAATGCTCAAAGCGAATGAGCTTTCAAAGAAAAAATCCGCCGACGTTCACTGGCAATTAGCTTTGCTTTACGGCAATAATTTGAAAAAATACAATGAGGCTGCCAATGAACTGGAACTTTTCTTAAAAATTCAGCCTGATAGTAAAGATGTCGAAACAATAAAAAAACTTATTCAAAAATTTCGCGAAAAAGCCAATCAAGGAAATTAACACAGCCGTTTAAAAGAAGAAAAAGCCTGTCCATTGGACAGGCTTTTTCTTTAACTTCCGGTTCTTTATTTAGAATAATAGACGGAAGCCGAATCGAACGGTCCGCGGTGCCTGGAAAACACTTGGTTGATTAAAAGTCGCATCAACCAACGTATCAGTCAGGGCATTTCGAATAATATCCCGCGAGCTTGGGCTGAAATATGCCTGAACAACCTGCGTATCAGTGTCGCCCGGCAAAAGCGCCGCCGTATCAACTCTGGCATTGATAAGACCGCTACGTTGAAGCACATTCGCTTGATTAAACGCGTTCAGGACATCGAGATCAAATGCCAATGTGAACCGATCATCGCGTCCAAATCGATATTTATGATGCAGCGCCAGATCGGTTTGCGTAAAGGCTTCGGTTCGTCCTAAATCACCGCGTCCATTTAAGATCGTGCTGGTAACACTTTCAAAGATGAACTGCGTCGTAACCGGTGTTCCCGATTGAGCCGTCGTAAAGCCTGAAATTTCTGTCGTATTGCTGTTGCTCCATTTGTAGCTGTAAGCGCCGTAGAATTTAAAGGCGTGCGGACGATCAGTCGGTAAACGTCCTAAATTTTGTTCGCCGCCCGGAAGAAAAGCGACAAACGGAAGATCGAACAAGCGATTTACGTTCGGGCTATTACGCCCGGCTTCATCCGAACTCGCCAGTCCTGGATAATTTCCATACAAACGGCTGAACGTATAGTTTGCATTGAAATAGAAGTTTTGGGTGAATCGTTTGTCTAAACGAACTTCCAACGCATCATATTTGCGAACGGCTTTCGGTGTTGCCGGAAAACCAACGGATGGGAAAATCGTCTGGGTCACGCCGAATCCGGGATTACCGATGATATAAGTTTCGCTTCCATTGGCGTTGAAAAATCCGATGTCTTCAACGGCACGGTCAACTTGTTTATGCGTAAAACGTCCGCTGGCAAGCAAGCCGAAGAAACCTAAATCGCGTTCGAAACCGATCGTAAATTCGCTTTGACGGAAAGCCTTTAAATCAGGGTCAACACCGCCGTTCAAAGCAATATTGCCGCCAACTGAATTTGACGGAACCCGAAAGTCTTCCTGACAACGGCTGATGCCCGTGCCGCCGACAATCGGACAATTTCCGCCCGCGGCATCCGAATTATTGCCGAGAATACGGCTCAGCGTAAATGAGTCATAATTGATCGGAGCATTCGGCAGAATTTCAAAATAATCTACCCGGAAAAAGTCGCCGCCGAACGAACCGCGCGGAAGTTCATACTTGAAGCGGTCATAGAACCAACCATAGCTGGCAAAAATTTTCGTTTTGCCGTCGCCGGTCAAATCAAAGGCGGCGCCGATGCGCGGAGCGATCTTATCGCCGAAATTAAATTTAATTCCCGTTGCGCCCTCTGTAAAACTCGGAACATTCTCACGTTCGGCACGAATTCCCAGATTCAAACTCAAACGGCTGAAGGGCTGCCATTTATCCTGAATATAGATACCGTGATTGGAGCTGCTCGCTGCACCGATCGTACCGAAACGCTGTAATAATCCCGAGCCGAGATTTCCATCGGTCGGCGTCAGGTTTCCTCTTCCGGAAAGTTCATCAATTCCGAGACCGTAAAAAAGCTGCACAATCCCGAAGTTTGCATATCCCTGGTTGGTATCGTTGCTGATGCCGTTAAATTGATAACCGCCCTTGAATTGATGGCGACCACCAAAATTGTTGACTAAAAAAGTCGCATCGGCATCGAGAGTTTTACGGATCGAAACATCAAAGTTAATGATGTAGTTGGTATTAATGTTTTGAAATCCTTGAACACAACCGGCTTCCTCCGGAGTGACGCCGACAACCTGTGAACAAATAAAACGGGTTTGCGGGGGAATTCCGTATGAATAGCGCGCGTTAGCCGTATCAATTTTTTCATTCAAGAAACTGCGTCCGCCGCGAACACTAAATATTAAATTACTGTTCGGCGTATAAACGGCTGAGCCGATTACGTTATTTGAATTCGTCCGTCCTCCTTGCTGGTTCAGCAAAGCAGGTCCGGTAAAAGTCTGTCCGTTAAAAGTCGCCGAAGCCGGTGATCCGGTCAGCAATGTAACTGCCGGCGGAACGCCTTCCAAAATAATCGGATTATAGGTAAATTGTCCTGACAAACGCAGTTTGCTGGTGATACTTGCATCAAAACGCGCAAATGCATATTCGTTCGTCTGTTTTGAACGGTAGTCTTCGGTGAAACGGAATGTTCTGGTTCGCGGATCACTCGTCACATAATTAATTGTTCGATTTGTATTAAAATACTGCGGCGAATAATTAGCAAAAAACCAAAGTCTGTCTTTTATAATCGGACCGCTGAAAGTCGCGGTCGGGAAAAAGTCTGTTCCGTTATCACGCGGCGGTCGAAGGTATTCGCCAGTTTGAAAGAAAGTACCGGCGGCAACACTTCCCGCACGGAACAATCGTAAGAAAGGGCGCGGACCGGCTTGAAGTTTGGCAGCCCGAAATTGGGCTCCGAATTCACCGTGAAAATCGTTGCTGCCGCCTTTGGTGACGACATTGATCACGCCGCCGGTCGCGCCGCCGAATTCGGCTTCAAAGCCCGACGATTTGACCTGAACTTCCGCCACCTGCGAAAACGGCAGATTGTTATTTGCATTCAAAGTTCCGGTACGGAAGTTGGTCACTTCCTGACCGTCAATAATAAATGTATTTTCCGAACCTGACGCGCCGTCAATTTGAAAACCGCCGCTGAGCGGTTCATTACGAACCGACGGGGCAACCTGCAAAAGCGAGGTAAAGTTTGTGCCTTTCGGCAAAAGTTCCGCTTGTTGCGCGGTAATATTTGTTTGAATTTTGTTGTCCGTCGGGTCAATTGCGATTGTATCGCCGGCGGAAACGTCAACTGTGGCAGTTGTTCCGGCAGCCCCCAACGAAATGTTGACAGGTGTGTTTTTACCTAAAATGACTTCAATGTTATTTAATGTTGAAGCGCCAAAACCGGCATTTGCTGTGGTAGAAATGCTATAAAAACCCGGTGGAACTTCCAAGACGCGGAAGAATCCGTTATCGTCTGTGGTCACCTTACGGGTGAAACCGGTCGTCGCATCCTGTCGTGCGCCCTGGGTTCTTCCCGTACTGGCTATTGTTACTTCTACTCCCGGAACAACCGCTCCGTTTGTATCCTTGATCGTACCTTCAATACCTCCGCCTGTTTCCTGCCCGAAAGCAAAAAGGCTCAAGCTCAAAAGCATGGTTAATGCAGTGAAAAGTAAAACTGTTTTTCTTTTCATACCTTCCCTTTTTTTACTCCTTGATAAATTAAAATTAAAAACAATTCGAACGAATCGTAAAATATGTCAAGAGTCGATTCAAAGAGCGATACATTACAATCAATGTTCGATGTTTCACCGTTAACAAACAATTTGAATGCCAGAAAGCGCTAATTTTACCGGCAGTTTTAAATTATTAGTATTTGTTAATTTAGGCGATTTGCACAAAACTCCCGAAAATATAGCTGTTCATTATTTTCAAAAATTTGGATTTTTTTCGTAATTTTGCACAAATATTTGGATTTTGTGACAGCAATTTTCAATGTGTCGTCATTTAGACCAAGCTTGTTTAATTGAACTTTAAAAAATAGTCGCTCGATCCGGTTTTCTTTATTGCTCTGTAAACATAATTTATATCCGAACATCTATTATTTTTGCGGATTTAGAGTTATAATCAAATGTAAAATTATTACGATCCGTGCCGTTGGAGATTTGAAGTTGTCGGAAAATACACATAATTGTTTGCCTGAAAGTCACCCAATCTCAGTCCAAAAGGTCGCTGTTGCCAATCTGCCTACCACCTTCGGCGAATTTAAAATAGCCGGTTATCGTTCCTTAATCAGTAACGAAGAGTTTGTTGTTTTATTTAAGGGCGAAATGACCGCTGAGGTTCCGACGCTGGTGCGGATTCATTCGCAATGTTTGACGGGCGATGTTTTTGGTTC
>CADEFG010000122.1 GCA_902826505.1 uncultured Acidobacteriota bacterium | reverse complement strand
GGTCAGCAAATAACCGAGATTGCTTTGCATATCGATCAGCGTCGGCGCAAATCTGAGATTATCTTCGCGGGCAAGTGCTTCGAAATCCTCGATCGATCGTTTGAATTTTTGATACGCCTCGTCAAATTTCAACTTTTGGTGAAGCAAGACCGCGAGGTTTCCGTTTGCCGCCGCCAGATTGTATTTGTAACTCGGTTGTAAATCAGCGTCTTTTTGGCTCAAATGCTCCAACGCCAAATTTAAAAAGCGTTCGGCATTGACAATGTCCTGATGATGAAAGTAAACGACCCCGAGATTGATATAAATATTGACGATCTCTTCGCCGACCAGCTCGTTACTGAATTTTTTCAAAAACCGTTCATAAATATCCTCGGCGTCCTGCAAACGATTTAAGATCAAAAGTATCGTCGCATATTGAAAAAGATTTTCTTTTGTTTCCAGACTTTTGATCGACAGCTCGAATTTTTTCAGAGTGTCGGCATAACGGTTCGGATTTTTATAATCGGTGATCGCCAGCAAAGCCGAAAGCAGATATTCTTCGGCGCTGTTTTTGAGTTTCGGCAGGATATTTTCTTCATATTCGGCGCGTTTCTCCAAAAGCCGCTCCTGATCCTTCCGCATCACATCGCTTTCCGATTCGAAAATCGCGCGGGCGGCAGAGATCTCGCCCTTATCAAAATGCTCTTTGGCGCGTCTTAAACGGTCGGTGTTGATCTCGATCCGGTCAAATTCTTTCGCCAACCGGACAACGTCTTTCTTAAATTGTTCGATCTGCGATTCGAGCGAATTGATCTTCGCGCTTAGTTTGAGCCGCTCGTCGAGTTGATTTTCGGGTGTCAGCGCAAATAATTGTTTATTCGTTGCAAGCTTTTCGACCAATTCACCGTATTGAAAGGAATTAGCCAAAACCTGCGTGATATTGATCTCGGCACCGGCTTGCACGCCCTGAACGGCAATGTTAAAAGCGCCCTGTTGATTTAATTCGACAGTCATACTCAAAAAAATCTAATCGCCATTTAATAATAATTTGGGCAAAAGTTTTATTTTCACAAAAATTATTTGAAGCCGGTTTAGCGATTGATATTGATCGTGCTGCCCGAAACATCCTTAATCGCCGTGTTATCGTTGCCAATGATATTGATCGAACTTTGATTGACTTGCGAAACCGGTAAAGTCATTAACAATTCTTCCAATTCTTTGGCAACCTCGGGCTTGGCTTTCAAAAGATGTTTTAATTCGCCGCGAAGTTCGGCTTGAGTTTCGACGTTTTCGGGATTTTCTTCAAATAATTTGAGAGTTGTCAGATCTTCCTCGACAAACAGTCCTTTGACCGTTTCCCAGATCTTACCGCGCTCGGCAAAACCTTCTTCGGCGATCTTGTCGGCAAGTTTTTCGCCGCCTCTTTTGAAAAATGGCGCAAGTGCGGTTATGGCACCGGAAGCGATCGTGGCAATAGTTACGGGATCCATATTTTTCTCCTATTTTTCGGATTTTGAATTTTCGCCAACATTTTATCACATTTTTTCTTGAAATCGGTTGTGATAATCTTTAAGCAATATGTCTCAGAACTTTCAGGCAGGCGATTTTTTAATCTTTCAGATCGAAAGCGGTTACGGGCTGTTGAGAATCCTCGCGATCGACAACTCGGACGGCGAAACGATCTGGCATCTGGCGGCTTATAACGAATTATTTCTCGATATTGAGATGGCGGATGCCGCGCTTAACGATCCGCAAAATTTATCGGTCAATATTCCGCATGTCGCATTGACGAACCGTGCTTTCGAAGCGACTCAAACGGCGCGGATGGCGAATGTTCCGTTAAACGAAACCGAATTAAAAGCCTTTGAAGTATGGAAAAACAACGAAACGGCAGAAGTTTCCGATCGATCGATTCGTTTATTGCTCGGAATTCGTTAGTTCGGAAGCAGGAAGGCAGGTGAGAAGTGCGAAGTGAGAAGTGAGAAGGTAGAAAAAAGATGTAATTGGTTTTATATTTTTCAAATTTCACTTCTCACTTCTCACTGGTAATTACTTTCTTCTGCCTTCTTGCTTCTCACTTTATCCAAACTTTTAGTTGTGTTTTCTGTAACGCTGGTCGGCACGATGTTGCTTAAATCGGCTTCGTTTAGTAATTCGTTGGTCGGTTTGGCTACAAAAACGCGCGGTTCGTTTTTTTCTTCGGTTGATGATTTTTCGTTAATGTTGCGCTTTTTGAAATGTTTCTTAAGCAGCAAAGTCCGCCAAAATGTCTGCGCCTGCCAGAAAAACATCGCCATCATAAATCCGGCGGTGATGTAAATTATGATCGGCGTATCGCCTTTACCCCAAAAGTATATATGAAGCAGAATTGCCAGCGTGAGACTGACCACCGCGCTCATCAAACTCAGTACGGTATTGACTTGCAGATGCTCTTCGGGCTGAATCTTCTTTTTGAATGGTTTTGTATAATCGGTTAAATAAATGCCGCATTGCCGGCAATAGGTTTCGGGCGTTTGTTCGGATTTTCCGCATTTCGGGCAAAACATAGATTCATTTTTCTTTTATCATTTATCAAACTTTGTATATCGATCAATTTACGCGAACCGTCAAATAATTGTTCAAAGATAATCGAGGAATCAAAATCGATGAATGATCAATGATCAATGAAAATCGTCAGGCTTTCCGGCGTTTTATTTCTTTGTCGATCATTTCCAATTCGCGGCTCATCATTCCCTGCACCGACGTATTTTCGCGGGCGCGGCGCGTCAGGTATGGAACGGCATCTTTGACCGGACCGTAAGGAACGTATTTCGAAACATTGTAGCCGTTTTTTGCCAGTACGTAGGAAAGATTGTCGCTCATCCCGTAAAGCTGCGAAAAGAAAATATGCGGATGATCGTGCGGAATTTTCTTTTTTTCCATTTTTTGCGCGAGCTTCTGGACGCTTAATTCGTTGTGTGTGCCGGCGACAAAAGCAATCGAGTCGATGTTTTCGAGACAGTATTCGATTGCCGCATCATAGTCTTTATCGGTTGCCGGTTTGTCGGGTTGGATCGGTGACGGGTAATCCATTTCGGCGGCGCGGTCGCGCTCTTTTTCCATATATGCTCCGCGAACGAGCTTGACGGCGTAAACATAACCTTTTTCCCCGGCTGTGACGTGTGATTTTTTTAGAAATTCGAGTGCGTCGGCGCGATACAATTGAATTGTCGTAAAGACGATGGCTTTTTCCCGATTATATTTTTCCATCATCTTTTCAGCCATCAGATCGATCGCATTTTGAATCCAGGTTTCTTCGGCATCGATAAACACGGGTTGTTTGAGTGAGTTTGCAAAATCGCAGATCTCGCTCACACGCGCTTGGATCCGTTCCCATTTCAGTTTGCTTTTTTCGGGTAATTCGACTCCGGCGCTGACCTTTTCCAATGTTCCGTAAGGCGCGATTCCCGAAACCTTGAAAACGGCAAACGGAATATGCGGGTCGTCGTTGGCGCGCTTGATGGTTTTGATGATCTCGTCTTTTGTGAATTCAAAATCCTCTTCTTCGGATTTGCCCTCGACCGAATAATCCAGAATCGTTCCGATTTGCGATTGACCGAGTTTTTCAATTGTTTTCTGGCATTCCTCGATCGTTTCGCCGCCGCAGAATTGCTCGTAGATCGTGTGTTTAATGAGACTTTTAACGGGTAAACCAATTGATAGGGCAAAGTTTGTGATGCTGGTTCCGAAACTGACCAACGCCGGAGAGTTCATCAGTTTGAAAAGCCGATATTTTTCTTTGAGTTCGGAAGTTGTTTTATCGGCAAACGCGGTGGCGGTGTCCTGGAAATCAAGTTTGAATTCGCTCATAAAAATCATACTTTACCACACTAAAGCGTAGAAAACAGTCTTCCGGCGAAGTCAATTTGAAACTAACGGAATTGTTTCTTTCAACAAATTGCCGTATCATTTTAGTTTTTATCGAAATCGGAGCGACCCTTGTGTTCTTCAATTGCATAGAGAGTTTATGAGTAAAGGATTAACAAAACGAAGCGAAAATTATTCGGAATGGTATAACGAACTGGTCGAACGCGCCGATCTGGCACAGCATTCGGCGGTAAAGGGCTGTATGGTCATCAAACCATACGGCTTTGCGATCTGGGAAAAGATGCAGCGGGCGCTGGACGATATGTTTAAGGCGACCGGACACCAAAACGCTTATTTCCCGCTCTTTGTGCCGAAAAGTTTTCTCGAAAAAGAAGAAGAACACGCTGAGGGTTTTGCCAAAGAATGTGCGGTCGTCACACATTATCGGTTAAAAACAAATCCCGACGGCAAAGGTCTGATCGTTGACCCGGACGCCAAACTGACCGAAGAGCTGATTATTCGCCCGACGAGCGAAGCGGTCATTTGGAATACTTATAAGGGCTGGATCCAATCGTGGCGCGATCTTCCACTTTTAATAAATCAATGGTGCAACATCGTGCGTTGGGAAATGCGGACGCGTATTTTTTTGCGGACTGCCGAATTTCTCTGGCAGGAAGGGCACACCGCCCACGCTACCGAAGCCGAAGCGATCGAAGAAACCGAAAAAATGCTCGGCGTTTACGCGACCTTTGCCGAGGAATGGATGTCATTACCCGTTATTCAAGGCGTTAAAACACCAAGCGAACGATTCGCCGGTGCGATCGACACTTATTGTATCGAAGCTCTGATGCAGGACGGCAAAGCCCTGCAATCGGGCACTTCGCATTTTCTCGGACAAAATTTCGCCAAGGCTTTCGATGTCAAATTCACAAATAAAGAAGGTCAGCTCGAATATGCCTGGGCAACTTCGTGGGGCGTTTCGACCCGCTTGATGGGCGCTCTCATTATGGCTCATTCTGATGATAACGGCTTGGTTTTACCGCCCAAATTAGCACCGATTCAGGTGGTGATCGTTCCGATTTACAAAACGCCCGAAGATTTAGCGAAGATTTCCGAAGCCGTCAATCCGATTTTTGAAGAAATAAAGTCGAAAGGAATTTCGGTCAAATACGACGACGACGATAAACAGCGGTCGGGTTGGAAATTCGCGGAATACGAGCTTAAAGGCGTCCCGGTGCGTCTTGGCTTGGGAAGCCGCGATCTTGAAAACGGCACGATCGAAGTTGCGCGCCGCGACACATTAACCAAAGAATCGCGTTCCGTCGAAGGCATCGCCGAACATATTTCCGATTTGCTCGAAGAAATTCAAACGAATATCTACGACAAAGCCTTGAAGTTCCGCGAGGAAAACACGTTCAACGTCGATACCTGGGACGATTTTAAAGCGCAAATCGAAAAAGGGGGTTTTGTGATGGCACATTGGGACGGCACCGCCGAAACCGAAGAAGCGATCAAAAACGAAACAAAAGCGACGATTCGCTGTATTCCGTTTAATTCGATCGAACAAGCCGGCACTTGCGTCTACTCGGGGAAAGAATCAGCTAAACGTGTCGTTTTTGCAAAGGCGTATTAATTCAAATCCGAATAAAAGAAATCACGAATTACTTTTGTTTCTGAAAGGATTGCGTCGTTCGTGATTTCTTTTTGTTTAAATTTTACAAAAAAATATTTATTGCTCCTTTTTTATTTTGGAACTTTCGATCATTCGAATTAGAAAGGTTTCCAGTTTTTTCCTTTGCGGCTGGGCGGCTTTGCGGGAAACAACGGGTAACTTTCCCGCAATGGCGCCAAGCCGCAAAGTTTAAGTTATAACAAAGCTTAAAAAACGGAGTCTTTAATAAATTATTTAAAAACCGGCTCAACTTTTGTTGCCGGGTCGGGCATCGGTTTCGTTAACAAGCCAGATATATAATTTTCCAAATCCGGCGTCGCGGCGGTCGGTGCCAAACCGAAACGGAGTTTGTAAAGGTCGGTCAATGTTTTGTTTACCGCTTCCATTACCTTCGGTTTTGCTTTATTTGCCTGAGCAACTTTGCGGGCTCTGGCAAATGAATCGATCGCCCGGTCGGCGTAGCCTCGCGCCATCCCGAGAACGGCTTTGCTTTCGTCGGTGTCGGTATTATTGTTGGCGGCGCGCAGATCACGATACTTTTTATCAAGCTCTGCGGCTTGGTCGAAATACCAGTTTCCGATATTCGTGTAGAGCGAAATTTCCTTTTGGTTTTCGCCCGGAATCTGCGTGACTTTGTAAAAATACGGCAGGGCTTCTTTTTTCTTCGCCGGGTCGGTTGCGCCCAAACGATTGAAATTGATATACCCGACAATATAATTCATCCAATTGAGCGAATTGTTTTTTCCATCTGTAAAGGTTCTTGTTTTGAAACCGTTGAATGTTCCAAAATTGCCTGTTAATGAAGTTCCGCCAGCCTCAAGTTTTTGAATTGCCTGTTTGGCATAGTTGAGCGTGTCGTTGTTATAGGCGTCGACTTTCGCGACCGACTGGTCGTAACCGACCGAAACAAGCGTCAGCATGACATCGAGCACCAGCGGATTTTCGCCTTCTTTAGCGATTATTTCTTTGCTGATGGAGAAAAATTCACTCCAGTTTTTTGTTTTGTAGGCGAAGTTGTACCGATTGTTACGGCGGCAAACCGGATCTTCTTTTTCGATAATTGAAATTAGTTTTTTGACATAATCGATGACATCTTTATTAAGCTCGTCACCACCAAATTTTTCAATGATCTTTTTTCCGGTTGTAAGTTTTCCGTCCCGCTGACCGCAGCGGCATTTTATTTCCGATTTAAACCTGTCAAACAAATCAGCCAGCGAATTTTCTTCCCGTTTTTTTTGCTTGATTCTTTTACTATCCAGTTTATTTTTTTTATTGACCAGAAAAACAGGTTTTGTCATTACGCCGTCAAAAACAACTTTTTGCCAGTTGTCTGTTTTGAGGCTGATTTCAACCGAGACATTTTTGATCAATTGATTAAATTCAAGATTTGGTTTTTCAAGTTGTTTGAGAAAAGCTTCGGCAAAAAAACCGTTGCGGCTCGCGCAGACTTCGGGGGCTGTTTTTCTAAAATCGGCAGAGTAAACGATCACCGAATTTTCGGGCGGCGAAACTTTGACAAATCCTTGATTTGCTAAATTTATCGAATAGCTTTTCCACTTGACCAGCGAGTTATTTGTTTCTTTCGGATCAAGCAGGATCAGATTCTGAACATTTCCGGCGTTTTTAAGTTTTGAAAGAAGGAAATTCATTGAAACCGATGTTTTGACGGTGTTCTCGACGGTTTCAAACCCGGCATCGACCGGAACAAGGTAATTTTCACCATTCGATTGAATGCCGATGCCCGAATAATAGATCAATCCGATTCCCTTTGATTGCGCCAGTTTATTGGTAAAACTTTCAATCAGAAGTTCGGTTTGGCTTTTTGTTTGATTGAAAACGCGGATCACCTCGAAATCGAGATCGTATAATGCCAATGAAATATCAAGCGTATCGAAATCGGGATTTTTCAAACCATTCGGGGTTTGATACGTATGGTTTCCGATCACCAGCGCAAATCTTTTTTGATCGTTTTTGGCAAACGCCGGTAAAACACAAAGCAATAAAACAAAGATCCAAAGGATATTTTTGTTCGTTTGCGGCATAAATTTCGATTCCTTATCGAGAAATGATACGCCCATTTTACTCTTTAATTTGTGTTTTTCAAGCTTTTTTTGCCTCAAAAAAGTATCGACGTAATAAGAAAGCCGCGCTAAGTTTGTTAAAAACCGCGAATAATTTTTTTGCTCCATTTTTGTAAATTTCTTAATGCAAATCAATCAAGCGAAAAGTATGAATCAAAAGCTAACAAATAATTTCACGCATAAAATTGGTTATAAAAATTTGTCAAGAATTGGTTCTTGCATTGATGCCAATTACCAATAAAATTATCTAAAACAGGATAATTGACGCAATGAACATAAAAAGTAATATTCCAATTTGGACGCTGCTCGTTTTAATTATTGTCTTCTTTCCAAATCATTCCGTCTACGGACAATCAAAAGCCGTTAAAAAAAGTCTGCCATCAATAGATAAAGCAATTGGCGGGCAAAACGACTTTGATTTTGAGATCGGGACCTGGAAAACCAAACTGAAAAGGCTGCTCAATCCTCTGACTGGTTCGACAAAATGGGTCGAATATGAAGGAACGACCGTCGTTCGAAAGGTTTGGAACGGACGGGCAAATCTGGTTGAACTCGTTGCCGACGGAGCTGATGGTCATTTTGAAGGACTCAGCCTGCGTCTTTTTAATCCGCAATCACGCCAGTGGAGCCTCAATTTTGCAAACCTCAATAACGGTGTATTGACGACGCCCGCAATCGGTGAGTTTAAAAACGGACGCGGCGAATTTTACAACCAGGAAACGCTCAATGGTCGGGCGATTCTCGTCCGTTTTGTAATTTCGGAAATTACGCCCGATTCCTGTCGTTTTGAACAGGCATTTTCTGATGACGGCGGCAAAACCTGGGAAGTCAATTGGATCGCCAGCGACACGCGCATCAAAGATTGAGCGGATCAGCCGCCTTAAATTTCGTCCGGCAATTTAGAGTTAATCCTTGAGAATGCCGCGTGAAATGATGATTCTCTGCATTTCGCTCGTGCCTTCGTAAATGGTTGTGATGCGGGCATCGCGATAGTATTTTTCGACATTATAATGGCGCGAATAGCCGTTTCCGCCGTGGATTTGAATGGCTTCGGCACAGACGCGATTGGCATTTTCCGACGCGAAAAGTTTGGCTTGGGCGCTATAAACGCCGATCTGTGGATGGTTTGCGTCCTTCATCGCGGCGGCGCGAAGCGTCAGAAGTCTCGCGGCTTCGGTTTGGGTTGCCATATCGGCGAGTTTGAATTGAATCGCTTGATGTTCGGCGATCGGTCTGCCGAAAGCGATGCGGTCATTGGCATAAATCCGGGCTTCATCGAGCGCGGCTTGGGCGACGCCGACTGACAGCGAGGCAATCCCGATGCGACCGTTATCAAGACTGCTGAACGCGACTCTTAAACCCTCGCCTACTTTGCCTAAAACGTTTTCCTTCGGAACTTTTGCGTCGGTAAAACTGAGTTCGGTCGTTTGCGAAGCGCGTTGCCCCATTTTATGTTCGATCGATGAAACCGCCAAACCTGCGGTATCCTTCTCGACTATAAACGCCGTCACTTCTTTTTTACCGTTATTTTCTCCCGTAACCGCCATGACGATATGAATATCCGAATAACCGCCGCTCGTGACCCAAGATTTTGTACCGTTGATGATGTAATGATCGCCGTCAAGCGCGGCGCGGGTTTTCAGGTTTGACGCATCGCTGCCGGCTTGCGGTTCGGTCAAACAAAACGCGCCGAGTTTTTCGCCGCGGGCGAGCGGCACGAGAAACTTTTGTTTCTGTACTTCGGTTCCGTAGCTTAGAATCGGATAACAACAAACCGAATTGGTCACCGAAACGATGACCGCGACCGAGGCATCAGCGCGGGCGATTTCTTCGAGCGCGACGGCATAAGAAACCGTATCGAAACCAGCTCCGCCGTATTCTTCGGGAATTATCATTCCCAAAATCCCGAGCTCCGCCAAACCGGCGAGCTGTTCGGTCGGGAATTTTTCCGCTTCATCGTATTCGCGGGCGCGCGTCGCAATTTCGTTTTGGGCAAATTCGCGGACCGATGCTTTAACAATTTGTTGTTCTTCGTTTAATTCAAAATTCATATATTTATTTGTTCGACAAATTTCGGTTAACTATCATGTATTTTACAAACTTAGTGCGGATTTAACCAAATGATTAAATCCGCCTTAAGTTTGGTATGTAACTTGCTAACTCAATTGCAGACAGATTTTTCTGTATTAATTTAATTCAATAAACGGACTAGGGAGGAAAAGATGAACAATTTATTAAGAGGCGGTTTAGCCGGTGTCGCGGCTTGGAAATTCGGTGGTGGTTTGATTTCGACGATTCTGATTTTTTTATTGATCTTCTGGCTTCTCGGTAAGCTGTAATTTTTAGTTTCAAGTTTCAAGCTCCACGGCTCAGATCAACCTCACCTTTGAATTTGGGCTGTGGACTTGGAACTTGAAACTAAATCTGTGAACGCCATCTTAAAAGTTCTTCGCGAAGGATCGGGTTTTGCTGAAAACTGGCGGTTTGCCCCTGCGCGGCGGTGGCTCGTTGAATATGCCAATAGGAAAGCCCGAGTTTCCCGATCGAACGTAAATACTTGTTACGGACGCCAAACTTGCCGGAGAACAGAC
>CADEFG010000121.1:6514-10208 GCA_902826505.1 uncultured Acidobacteriota bacterium | reverse complement strand
GCAAGACTCATATTCGAATTGACGGTCATTTGCCGCGGCGTTGTTCCGTCGGGATTGATCTGCCAGATCTCGTTTTTGCCGCTCGTCCATGAATTATAAAAAATTTTGTCGTCGCGCGACCAGCCGACGCTTTCGATCGGACTCGTTTCGCCGAAAACTTGTTTGGGCTGCAAAGCGTTCGTGTTTTCCGCGTATTCGGCGACATACAGACTCGAAAAAATATTTTTCTGCAATGTAAAAATATTGCCGCTCGCACTCGCTAACCATTGATAACCGTTTAAATCATTGGTTAATTGTCGCACCGCACCGGTTTTTCGTGAAATTTGCCAGATTTGATTGACCGGAGAATTTAGCTCATATTCGATAAAAACCAGATTTTCGGAATCTTTCCAGGCGATATTTTCGATATAATTCCAAGGCTTTTCCGTCAGATATTTTTCGTTTCCGGTTTCGGGATCGACCAGCAGAATCCGATAAGACGAGCCGTTTTCGTCCGTTTCCTGAACGGTGCAGGCAATAGTTTCGCCGTCCGGCGACCAGGCGACCGGACTTGCCCGAAAAACCGGAAAAGTTCGGTTTTCGCCTTTGGTTTTGACCAGAATTCTTTGATTCGAGCCGTCGGCATCGGCGATCTTCAAACGAGATTCTTTGATCGAGCTATAGGATTCGGTAAAAGCGAACTTTTTGCCGTCGGGCGAAAAACTGACCGAAACATCGGTTTCGATATCGGAAAGCGGTTCGGGTTCACCGCCCGCCAGTAAAACGCGCGACAGGTTTAAGATCACCGAATTTTTTGAAAAAACCGAGTAATAAACGTAATCATTGACGGGCGAAACCGACAAACCGACAAATTCAACTTCCTGCGGCGGCAAAATCTGTCGTTGATAACCGGAATCGATCTGCCGCAGCCAGAGACTTTCGCCGATGCCTTCCTTTTGAGCAAAAACGATGTTTTTCCCGTCGGGCGTGACCGTCGTGTTGGTGATTTTTCCGACCGTCGTCAAACGCGTAAATTTCGGTTGTTTGCTTTTGAATAAACTTTTTCCGCCGACCCAGACGAAAGCGATGCCGAAAATCGAGATCAGTGAAATAATCCCGATCGAAAATAGGATGTAAGGCTTTTGGGTCGGCAGCGGAAAATAACCGGGTTCGGCTTTGGCGATCGGAGAATCCGGTTTTTCAATCTTTTTTACTTCGGCGATAAAACGATAACCGCGGCGTTGAATGGTTTCGATAAAACGCGGTTTTGCCGCATTATCGCCCAACGCTTTGCGGAGCATTTTGATGTTGAACGCCAGATTGCCCTCTTCGACAAAGCGGTCTTGCCAGAGCTTGTTCATCAGCTCTTCTTTTTCGAGCAACCGTCCGGCGTTTTTGGTCAGGATTTCGAGCGTGTCAAAAACCTTCGGAGTGAGCGGCACGGGCTTGCCGTCACGCAGCAATACTTTCTCGGAGAGGTCTAAACAAAAATTTGCAAATTCATAAAACTGTTTTGTTTGCAAAGACATAACATCCTCTCATAAATTTCTCATTAAAATTTCATAGGTTTTTCAAGAGTTGAATTGCAAAAAGATTTTACGCTGTTTGTCCCAAGTTCGATAAATGATGATAACACAAATCGGTGTGCCGAAACTATTTTCGCATTGAGTGATTTTGAAAAGGAGAAATTTTATGTCGTGTAATTGGGAATTGTATGAATTGCGGATACGGGTTTGGATCAAAGCGGAAAAATATCCGCATCGCGGCTATTTTGGGCATGGAATGATGTTTTGGAATGTTCGGCTCACGCATTTCGACACGCTTTCAATACCGGAATTTAAGCCGGATTCGAAAGGCTTTTGTAACTTTAAGACCGTTTTCGACCGATTAATCAAACTAAAAGCGATTCCGTTTGAATGTCCTTCGAGCAGCGATAATCAAGGTCCTTTCGGAAGGCTGCAAACTGCTCACCGGAATAAAGAAGCATTTTCTGCCGCTGTTTTGTTTCTGCACCGGCGCGATCAATCCGATCTCGCCAGCGAGACGACCGGCATCGGCGTTCTGCTGGAAGGTGTAAGCGTTCCCCTGACCGATGCCCAACCCGTTTATCACGCTCATTTAACCGGTAATTCAGCCAGTCCGGTGAATTTTTAGATCGTCCGGAAAAAACCAATTCGCCGGTAAAAAGAATATTAAGAATGAAAAAAAATTATCGTCAATTGCTGAGAGCCGTCTCCAAAAAGATTTTGTGATCGGGAATCGCGGGCGAAACAAAAGGAGAAAGTGTGAAAAATAATATTAAAGCAGTGATTTTTGCGGGTTTTTTGTTAACTGCGTTTTTGTTCGCGGCGGTTTCGGCGCAGACCAGCGTTTTTACCTATCAGGGCAAATTGAATGACGGCGGCGCGGCGGCAAACGGCAATTACGATATGCAGTTTAAGTTGTTTGATGCACCGACTGCAGGCAATCAATTCGGGACGACACTGACGCTCACGAACGTGGCGGCAATCGCCGGAATTTTCAGCGTCGGGCTTGATTTCGGCGCGGGCGCGTTTCCGGGTGCCGACCGTTTTTTGGAAGTTGCGATCAGCCCCGCCGGACAGAATAATTTTACGACGCTCGCGCCGCGACAGAAATTAACGAGTGCGCCGTATTCGATTCAAGCGGCGAATGCGGCAACCGCCGAAAATTCGCTCAATCTAGGCGGCGTCGCGGCAAACCAATATGTGCTGACAAACGATTCGCGGCTCGATCCGAACAATTATGTTCAGAACACGACAAATCAGCAAGCGACCGTTAATTTCAACATCGGCGGCACCGGCACGGCAAATGTTTTTGAGGCGGCGACGCAATATAATCTCGGCGGCAACCGGATTTTGAGCAATGCCGGAACCGACAATCTGTTTGCGGGCGTCGGCGCGGGAGCGGCAAATACGACCGGTCCGCGCAATACGTTTTTCGGGCGCAGCGCGGGAAACGCCAACACCAACGGCAACGACAACGCGTTTTTCGGTTTTCAAGCCGGATTAAAATCGAGGTCTTTTGCCAATTCGTTTTTCGGCAGCGGCGCGGGCGTTGAAAATGTCAACGGTAATTCGCTCGCGTTTTTCGGCACGAACGCAGGCAATAAGAATATTACGGGAGTAAATAATTCGTTTTTCGGCAATGCAGCGGGCAGAGAAAACTTATCGGGAAGTTTTAATTCGTTTTTCGGTTTTGCCGCCGGACTCAATAACACGACCGGTGACAATAACATATTTATCGGGCATTTAACCGGCAACCCGAACACGGCAACGCAGGTCAGCAATTCGATCGCGATCGGCAACGGCATCAGCGTTTCGACCAGCGACACGATTATTCTCGGAAAAACCTCGCAAAACACGCAGATTCCGGGCAAATTGATGATGGGCGGCGGTGTCCCGCTGGGCGGCAATTTTGTCGCCCAATCTTTTTCCAATTTGGGGTTTTCCGGAATTTTTACCAACAATTTGTTATTGGACAACAATGCTCTGAACAATGTTTTGCCTTCGCAAGTGCATTTGTGCATTCGGACGACAAGCATCGGCAACGGTTTCGGCGGTGAGATGTTAACGCGCTGCACGACGGCTTTTTCGTCCGTCAAAGACAAAACCGACGTTGCGCCGTTTGCGGGCGGACTTGAGGTTATTAAACGACTGCAACCGGTCGCTTTCAAATGGAAAACGGGCGGCGCGAA
>CADEFG010000121.1:0-6504 GCA_902826505.1 uncultured Acidobacteriota bacterium | reverse complement strand
CCAATGGCGAAATCGAAGACGTCAGGGAAAGCGGGTTGAAGGTGCTGCTCATCAATGCGATTAAAGAACAGCAGAAACAAATTGAAGCGCAGCAAAAGCAAATCGAAGCCTTGAAAAAATTGGTCTGCGCGTCAAATCCGGCGGCGGAAATTTGCAAAGAGGAACAGAAATGAAAACGAAAATTTATTGAGCCGTGCTGTTTTATTGACGCTCGAAAGTGACGCCGTTGAGATGACAGAAAATCTTACGGTTTTAAATTTTAAAAGAGTTAAAAATGTTCGGCAAACCACAGTTTGTTGCACAGTTTTTCTGAGGAGCATTTTTTATTATGGCGACAATGGGACCGATGCAATATGCGCGAAAATATTGGGGATTGGAAATTCCGATCCTCAATGAGGATAACGAAATTGTCAGATATGAAAATGTTGAGTTTAGCAAATACCGGATGCATCAGGGATGGGGGCAGAACCCGCCAGTATTTCCTCCGGGGCAAATGGAATTTGTGAATGCGGTCAATAACTATTCATATAATCTATACAAACAAGGTAAACACCTGCAGGTAAGGGTAAGAACTATCTGGGATACAGCGATTGTCCTATCACCTGATCGCCAGGGTGACGAACTCTATAATTCAATTATTGAGCGGGCGGCACGGGCATTTTCCGGCAAAGGGTCGCCGGAAGACGTTCAACTCACTCTGCAACTGGCGGCGCGCTGCGGCGTTGCCGCCAAAGGGTTGCAGCAATACTGCGATGAGACGGTTGATGCCTATGCCCGATTGGGGTTGGACTGTAACGGCTTTGTCGGCAATTACCTGTGCTATCGAAACTCTGCCTTTTCGTGGCATTACTCGAACATCGCCGCTAAACCGCCGATTCACGGCAATATGCTGATCGGCGAAATATGCAAAAAATTAGCCTCGAAATTGGTTTCAAATGTCGAGGAAATGCTCGCCCCCGGCATCTACGTTTTGGCGATGGTCAATGGTAACGGGGCGGTGATTGACGGCGGTTGGGGACCGGATGTCGGACATATCATGATCACTCAAGCCCATCATTGGGGCTTTTCGCCGGTCACGACCCTCCCGAAAGAGTATTCAGGCAAACATTATCTGCTTTATTCAGGGGTCGAAGCCACACCCGGCGTCGGGTTGACTGATTTCAAATATTCAATTTTGAATATTATCAATGACGACAAGGACAGACTCAAAAACGGCGTTGCCACCGTTTGGCGTGATAAAGCCTTTAGACAATTAGCTGTGAAGATTTATCCCGTTCTCTAACTCGGGTTTTACGAGGAGGAAAAATGCAAAAGATTTTTTTATTCGTCTTGTTGTCGCATTCGGTTTTTGCCCAAACTGGCGGTTCGTATCAAATCGAAAGTTCGTCGGTCGCCGCGGGCGGCGGCAGAAATTCGGGCGGCAGTTTTTCGCTCGACGCGAGCGCCGGACAAAACCTCGCGGGCGGCACGCCGCAAAGCGCGCGGTTTTCCGTGCAAAACGGCTTTTGGACTTTTAATCTTGCGCCGACCGCAGCGGGAGTTTCAATCGGCGGACGCGTCATGACCTTCGGCGGGCAGGGCATTCAAAACGCCCGCGTGACGCTGACTTATCCGGACGGCGAAACGCAAACTTCGCTGACCGGTTCTTTCGGCTATTACCGTTTCAATCATATTCCGGTCGGCGAAACATACGTTTTGACAGTCGTCAGCCGGCGGTTTGGTTTTACGAATCCGACGCAAATCCTGACGGTTTCGGACGAGCTTGATAATCTCGATTTTGTCGCAATGGAGCAGTAGCAAATATGCCAACAAAAGAACTTATTACGATAGACGACTTGGAGTTGTCGGGCTTCAATGTTTCGGAATCGGTCGGCATCGGCGGCAAGAACGAAGAAGGTGACGTGATGTTGATTCAGGCGATTTTCTACTTTCTCGGAGCGCGCGACGGATTGTGGATTTTTGACGTAAAATCATTGGCTGAACTTACCCCGGTGGATGGTAAATACAGCAACCGGTTGGGTCGGAATATCCTGGAATATCAGAAAACAAAGGATCACCTGCTGGTCAGCGTTGATGGTCTGATCCATCCGGCAAACAATAAGGACCGGATCATAAAATTTGCCGGACTTGATGATAAATTGATGACGATTACTTCGCTGCATCTTGATATGGCACAGGCATTCCCTTACGGAGATTACACAACCGATTTCCTGCGCTTTTTTCCCGACCTCGGTATTTGGCTCAGGTGAAATCGGAAGGATATTACATTCTTTTGGCGGTCTACTTTCTGGGTTGGGCAACGGTGCTGGTCGGAACGTTTCTGATCAATCACTTCGATCTTATCGGCTTGCGGCAGGTTTATCTCTACGGACGCGGCAGCGACCATAGCGAGCCCGGCTTTCGGACCCCGTTTCTCTACCGGATCGTGCGGCATCAGGTCATGCTCGGTTTTATTATCGCTTTTTGGGCGACGCCGCGAATGACGGTCGGGCATCTGGTTTTCGCGATCGGGACAACCGCCTATATTTTGCTCGCGTTTCAGTTCGAAGAACGCGACATTGCGAGTGTTCACGGCAGGGAATATGAGGAATACCGGAAGAAAGTTTCGATGCTTCTGCTGATTCCGAAAAGGAGATAAACGACAAGGGAAAATCAAGGAGATAAAAAATGGCAACACGAGAAATGATCAAATTGGACAATTATGAAACCTGGGGTTTGAATGTTTCGGAAACGGTCGGGATCGGCGGCGCGAATAAAACCGGCGACGTGATGATGATTCAGGCGATGTTCCGGTATCTGGTTATGCACGACCGGGCTTGGGTGGTCGGCGTCAAATCGCTCGCCGACCTGCCCGAAGTCAACGGCAAATACAGCGGGAAACTCGGGCGCGTGATCCTGAATTTTCAGAAAAAATATAATTATCTGGTCTTGAGCGTTGACGGACTGATTCATCCGGCGAATTACAAAAACCGGAATGTCAAATTTTCAAGCGATGATAAAAGCCGTTTGATGACGATCACGCTTCTCCATACCGAAATGTGGGAGGCAACCGAAACGAAAATCGATTACACGATCGCCATCTTGCGCGATTTTGCCGGTCTCGGAGTTTGGATTCAGTAAGAAATTAAAAGTAAAAAATACGAAAAAAAACTATGGCGGGAACAAAATGGGGCGGTAGTGTTTGGTATACAGCGGTGGATTTGGACATCGGCAAAGATTATATGCTGCGTTCGGGGCTGGGCGTCACACATTTTCAAGTAAAAGGCGGCGCCAAACGGGTCATTGATCTGACTTCGACTCAGGACATCAGTTTGATGTCCGAATTTGAGCAGATCAGAAGTTTCAAAAACGTGATTCTGTATATGCCGGCGGGGAAAAATTTCGAATGGCTCGACTTTATCGAAATTGCCGAACATAATTTAACGGTTTCGATAAAATTTGTGGTGATCGGGGAAATCGGCACCACGCTGACGCAAAGTTTCCAATTGGTTTGTAAAAATGCCAAAATAACGGAGCTCCCGAATAAATCGAAAACCAGCGATAGCGGACAACAACTGCTGACCGTCAAGCTGTCGATCCCGGATGCCGAGTTGGATTACGGCTCCTATCAGGACGGCGAATATTTCGAGGAAAAACTGTAATTCGGGTTTTCCGGCAAAAATGGGCAGCCAAAGGTTTTGATAAAAAAGTTAAGGATCAGTTTTTCCGACAAGCAACGAAAGGCAGAAAATAATGAGCAGCAAATTTACTTTGACGATTAAAGATTATCATAATGGCGGCGGCGATCTGACATTTCAAATCAACGGGGCGATAATTTCCGAGAAAAAGGTCGGCGGGGTTGATATCATCAAGTTGAAGATCGTCAGAAAACCCGATAAACATTCGACCCGGCTGGGAATGTTCGCCTATCTTCGCAATACGCAGCCGGGTTATCAGAGTTTGGGATTTTCCGATGTCACTTTAATTTTTGATCGCTTTGCGGCGGACGGAAAATTTCTTTCGCGGACGATTACGGTCTTTTCCGATGTCGGCGTCGAAAGTTCGATCAGACGCGGCGACGACGAGGAAATCACGTTCGTTGCCGGCAAAAAATCCGCTGATTTTGCGATTTCGGCGGTGGTCGGAACCCCGTAAAACAGGCAAAAGTTAAAACAAAATGTCGGATGACGAGCGCTTTAAATATTCTGATTTCAAAGAGGTTTTCGGCGACCTGCAAAGCGTTCACGGGGTCAGACAAAACAAGTCGGAGAACCTCGTCGTGCTTGGGGCGACGCTTTTTCTTTTTCTTCTCGGGATCGGAACTTTTATTGGTTCCGAAAGCTATTGGACGATTCCGTTTTGCGTGCTTCCGTCATTTTTACCCGTTTGTCTGATAGTTTGGTCAATTTTTTCGAACAAAAACGATGAACTGCGGATCTATCAAAACGGTTTTACCTACAAAAGCCGCAAAAAACTGCAAACCTGCCTTTGGGAACAAATCAAAACATATAATCTTCGTCCGGGCGAGCAGCGCGAAACCCGGGAAATCGAGCAAGCAATTTTTCCGCTTGAATCGGTTGAGAAAAAAAACGGTGAGCTCATCGGTTTTGCGCCGGCTTTGCGCGGAACAAATGATATTGCCGGGCACTATCAGGATTTTTTGAAAATTCAGAAAGCCGCAAAAAGAAAATCGAAGACCAAAATTAATTCGTCAGGCGCGGGTTAGTCTTTTTCGAGCTCCGCGAGCCGTTTTTCCAAATCCCGCACGGTGCGCGCCATTTCGCCCAACCGCCGGAATGCCGCAATCGAGCGCAGCCAATCGCGGTTATCGAATGCCGGCACGCCCGAAATAATTTTGCCGTCTTCGACATCGTGGCTCGTCGCGCTCTTGGCGGTGATCACGACATCGTCGCCGACGCGCAGATGTCCGGCGATCCCGACCTGTCCCGCGAGAATGACGCGTTTGCCGATCACCGAGCTGCCCGCCAAGCCGGTTTGCGAACAAATGAGCGCATCTTCTTCGACCGTACAGGAATGTCCGATCTGGACGAGATTATCAAGTTTGGCACCGCTTTTAATTCGTGTTTCACCGACCGACGCGCAGTCGATCGCCGTGTTGGCGCCGATCTCGACATCGTCTTCGAGGACGACGCGCCCGATCTGCGGGATTTTCAGCCAATGTTTGTTTTCGTCCTTCGCGTAGCCGAAGCCGTCGGAACCGATTGTCGTGTTGTTGTGAATGATGCAGCGGGCGCCGATCTCGCAATTTTCGCGCACCGCAACGCCCGCATGAATGACCGAACCTGCGCCGACAAAAACGCCGTCATAAAGCGTCACGTTCGGAAAAATCCGGACATTTTCGGCGATCTCGCAGTTTTTACCGATCACGACATTTGCCATTATTTCGACCGTTTCGGCAATTTTTGCGGTTTCGTCGATGACCGCCGACGGATGAATTGAGGCACGCGTCGGCGGATCGGGATTAAAAAGCCGCAAAGCCCGCGTATAAGCCAGATACGGATCTTTTGCCCGCAGGATTGCAATATCGCGGCGGTCGCAAATTTCTCTTTCGTTGAGAAAGATCGCGCTCGCCCGGGTCGCCTGAATTTGCGGCGTATATTTCGGATTTGCCAGAAATGTGACATCGCCCGGTTCGGCAAGATCGAGTCCGGCGGCTGCAAAAATTTCCAGATGCGGATCGCCTTGTTCAATGTTTGCAAAGGTTTGCGCGGCTAGCTCGTGTAGTTTCATAAATCAAAATAAAGTTGTTTAAATCTTCGTAAAAAAAAATTATAATTTAATTAACACAAATTTTTTTTAGTTAGTCCAAAAAAAAATTGACAACGCAATGATTCTTAAAAGCATCTTGCAAAAGTCCAACCTAAATAAAAACAATCATTACATAACTGAGGAGTAATAAAAGTATGAGTGAGAAAATTTTAACGCAAGCAGAGAAAATTTACACGGCGGAGGATTATTTAAAGTTTGAACGGCGCGACGCGGGCAAACAGGAATATTCCAACGGCAAGGTTTTAAATTCGACGGGTTCGAGCCGGAGACACAACTTGATCGGAAGCAACACGACGATCGCGATCGGCAGTCGCGTGCGCGGGCATAAATGCGAAGTTTACGTCAACGATATGCGCGTCAAACTGGCGCCGCATAATTATTGTTACCCGGATGTCGTTGTCGTCAACGGCGAGCCGAATTTCGAAGGCAAGGAACTCGATATTTTGCTCAACCCGACCGTCATTGTCGAAATTATGTCGCATTCGACGCTTTACCACGACAAAACCGAAAAGCTCGATCGTTATCTGGCAATGGAAAGCGTTCGCGAGATTTTGTTGATCAAAGAAGAAGATATGCGGGCAGAGCATTATCATAAACAAACCGCAAATCAATGGACTTACAAGATTTACACCAATCGCGAAGATGTTATTTCGATCGAGTCGATCAATTGTAAGGTTTCGCTCAGCGAAGTTTACGCGCAGATCAAATTCGAATAATTTGAGTTGATTCCCCCTT
>CADEFG010000120.1 GCA_902826505.1 uncultured Acidobacteriota bacterium | reverse complement strand
TCCAAATTTCTGTCAACCCCGCCCGCCGAAAGATTAAACGGTGCGGCAGAAGCGACGCGAATGATCGGTGAAAACCGGAGTTTTCCGAGCCATTTCGGAGTTTCGATCGTTCCTGAAAAGACAAAACGATGACGCCGATCCTGTAAGGCACGCGCCCATTCCGCCGAAAAATCTCCGACGATTTGAGCTGACGAAGTATTGACGATACCGTCGTCCTTATTAGTTGAAAGTGTATAGACAACGCGGAAAGACGCTCCGAAACCGTAACCCAGCGGTCGAAAACGACGGCGGAATTCTAAAATCAAACCGTTATATTGCGCGTTTCCGATCGATGCGAGCTGTTCGAGCTGCGTTCGGGTCGGGTCGGGTCGAAATCTATTCAATACCGCGAGGGCAACCGTTATCGGCGGGCTTGTATTGATTGAAGATTGGCTGTTTAGATTAATAAATGTCGTTGGAATGCCATTGACGATCTGGCAACCGCCCTGATCTCCGTTTGCCGGTGCGATAGTTCCGGTGCAGCGGCTCGGATCGCCGGTCGGCGGCGGTGTAAATGATGTTACGAAGCGCAGCACATCACGCGCGCCCGAGGCATTGTAAAAAGGTCTGATGCCGTTAACAGCGGTGTTATTAAATGCCTGAGAAGCCAGATATTGAGCAAAATCGGTAAAGTTTCCGCCGGTAATCGCATTTAATTTGCCGAGACTGATCGCATTGGCATTAAATTCGCGCCACAAATGAACGGTTTTGTTCCACGTGTAATTTGCTTCAAAAACAAATGTTTTGCCGATTTGGCGTTCAAAACCGATATTAATTTGATAGCTTTCAGGAAGTTTTAGATTCGGGTCAAGTGTCCTTCCAAAAGCGGCGGTTCCGCAAACCAAATTATTGGAAGTGCAAATTTGTTGCGCCTCACTTTGGGTGACGGGTTGCGGAAAACGTTGGGCAAATTGAGCCAGAACCGCATCACGCTGTCCGCCCGCCGGAATTGCGTTGGTATCAAAAATAAGCGAACTGGTCGTTAGCGAATAATCGTCAATTGTTCGAAGCAGCGCGCGGTTGTAGAAGATTCCGGCACCGAAACGAACAACGCTTGTTTCTTTATTAAACGGATACCAGGCAACGGCAAAGCGTGGTCCAAAATTATTTTTATCATCAATGATGGTTTCATTTTCGTAGCGCAAACCGTAACTCAAAGACAGATTCGGCAGGAGTTTCCACTCGTCTTGAAAAAAGAATCCGGTATAAGTATTGGTTTGTTGCGAAGATGTCCCGAAATTGTGACGGTAGCGTGTCACGGTATTCGCTAAAAATCCGGCGACGTTTCCGAAATTGAAAGTTCCGGTGGCATCGCCACGGTCGATAAAAAGTGAATCCACGCGCTGAACATCCAATCCGAATTTAAGCGAATGCGCTCCGGCGATGTAAATCAGGGAGTCTTGAAATTGCCAGCGGTCTTCCTTGCGGTCGCTCGATCCGGTGGTTGATGAACCGGCGATCAATGTTGTGCCGCGATCTAAACCACTCGGCAAACCGATCAAAACGACCGGCGCGGTTAAATCGCCGTCGTTAATAACCAGAGGCTTGAGGGTTGAGTATTGAAATTTTGCCTGGTTAACGACTTTCGAGGAAAAAACGTAATTATGAATTACTGAAAAAGCATTTGTATCACGGCTGTTGCCGACCAAAGCTTCGGCTAACCGACTACCGCCGCTAAATTGCCGGAAATCATCTCGTTTGCCCAATTGAAAGTTCAAAGTTACGTTGTTTGTATCGGTGAAATTATGGTCGATTCGAGCCGAAAAAGTATGATTGCGCAGCGGTGTCGGCACCGATTCGATGTATGGAGCAAGATTACCGACAGCGCCGGTCGGATCGGTCGGCTCAGGAATCGGAAAGCGTGGGTTTTGAGTTGTCGGAACATATGTATCGATGATCGTTTGTTCAAACAAATCCTGAAATTCGTAGGACGCAAAAAAGAATGTGCGGTTTTTAAAGTAACCGAGCGGAATCGGACCGCCAAAAGAAATATATGGGATCTTTTCCTGCAAAGCCGGACGTTTGTTCTTTAAGACTCTGGGAATAATCCGCGAATTATTGCGCCAGGTATTGGCATTCAAACTTTCATCCCGGAAGTAAAATGCTGCCCGCCCGCGAAAATCTTTGCCGCCCGAGCGGGTGCGAAAATTTACGCGTCCGCCGGAAGCACGTCCGTATTCGGCAGAAAATTGATTGGTAATTACCTGAACTTCGGCAATCGAATCCGTCGAAGGCTGAAAACGAAATGAGGCAGCGCGGTCGTCATTATTATCAAGCCCGTCAACCGTAATATTATTTGAATATGCCGCGCCGCCGGAAAGCGAAAAAATCCCGGCTTCTTCGGTAGTCGCGGCGGGCGCTGTTTCGCCTCTTACTCCTTTATCCTGCGCTAGATCGCGCGTCGAAAGCGGTTCTTCACCGACGCCGCCAAGTGTAAAAATCAAATCGAGCGGATTGCGAGAATTATTCGGAAGTTCTTCGATTTCACGTTCCGTGACGGTTCCGCCGACGACCGTTCGCGTCGTATCAACAACCGGCGCATCGTCGCCTTCGAGAGTGATGATTTGTTCGGCATTGACGCCGGCAGGTGCGAGATTAAAATCAAGCTGGACGTTCTGTCCGGCGATTGTTTCAAGATTCGTTTTTTCCTGGGCGGCAAAGTCCTGCATCGTCGCTTTGATCGAATATGTTCCGGGGGCGAGTTCGATAATTTTATAACGTCCTTCATCATCGGCAACAACGGTGCGCTCGGCTCCGGTTGTCAACAGTTTTGCCGTTACTGTCACGCCGGCGATCGGAGCATTGTTGGAATCAACAACTTTGCCGCTGATTGTGACGTCATCAAGATCCTGAGCAAAAGATTCGATGTTAAAAGCGATCAGTGTCAAAAAGACGAAGATAAAAGACAGCGAGAGTCCTTTAAAGATATTTTTCATTTTCTTTTCTCCTTACGGTTTAGGAACAGATTAATATTTCTTTATTAATTTAATATTACAAGTCTTGCTGTGGATTCTTAACAAACGAATGATTTAATCATCCGAAAAAAACATAAAGTAATATTATTTCTATATAAAGTGAACGAGATATTTTCTATTAAAACGGCAGGTTTGTAAAGGGAAAATTTTATTGGCGGAAATTTACTAAAAATAAATTATTCTTCGGTTTCTTCCCTAATTCTTTTAACGGATATATTTAGACGCGAAATCGGAATTAGCGCTTCAGACTCGGAAAATTTTTCGACTTGCGGCGCAAACTCGCCCATATGCGTGCGCAAATGTTCAAAAAATCGTTCAAATTCCCGCTGCATCGCGTCCATTTTTTCGCGCATATTGAGGATGATTTCAACTCCGGCAAGATTGACGCCGAGTTCGCGGGTCAAAAACAAGATCACTTCCAATCGTTCGAGGTCAACGTCCGTGTAAAGACGCGTATTGCCGATCGAGCGCGACGGTTTGAGCAAACCTTCACGCTCATAAAGCCGCAAGGTTTGCGGATGAATCTCGTAGGTTTCCGCCACCGCGCTGATTGTGTAAGTTTTAGTCTTCTTTTTCATTTAACATCTAACATTTAACATTTAACATTTATCATTTATCATTCACGAATCTTTCGATAAATGTTGAATGATAAATGTTAAATGTTATTCCAATCCCATCGCTTTTCGCGGATTTTCGGGATTTGCTTTTTCGAATTGCCGCAAAATTTCCTTTGTTTCTTCGGAAGTCACGCGCGGCAGTTTGATCTGCACTTCGATAAATTGATCGCCGCGCAAACTCGGATTTCGCAAACTCGGAAATCCGCGTTCCCGCAGTCTGAATTTTTGTCCAGATTCGGTTCCCGCCGGAATTTTCAGCTGCGCTTTGCCTTCGACCGTCGGAACTTCGATCTTTGTGCCAAGCGCGGCTTCCGGCACAGTAATCGGAATCGTCACATAAATATTGTCGCCTTTGCGCGTAAAATAGCGGTGTTTTCCGACATTTGTAATGATATATAGATCACCTGCTTCGGCGCCCAATCGCCCGCCATGCCCTTTTTTCGGAATCCGCACACGCGAACCTGTGTCAACACCCGCCGGAATCCGAATTTTGACCTGCTCGGTCTTTGGCGTGACGCCTTTGCCGTTGCATTGCGAACACGGCTGACGGCGGCGACCGGTTCCTTCGCAGTCGGAACAGGTTTGCGAAAACTGCAATCTTCCGCCCGTTTTCATAACTTGTCCCGTGCCTTTGCAAGTCGGACAAACAACGACCGGACCGCCCGTATCGCCCGCGCCCTGACAACGCGAACATTGTTCGCTTCGATTGACCGTGATGTTGGTCGTCAAACCGGTAAACGATTCTTCAAAACTCAGGGCAAGCGGAATTTCGATGTCCCGCCCTTTTTTCGGCAAAGGGCGCGGCGGTTCAGGCTCGCGTTTTGCGCCGCCGCCGCCGAAAAGGTCTGAAAAAATATCGCGAAAACTCGACGAACCGCCGCCCGATCCGCCCGGTTCGAAATTAAATCCCGAAAAATCGAAGCCGCCCGTGCCGCTGCCGCCGCTCGACGACGCGCCCGTCGAAAAAGGCGAATCGGGATCGAGATTGTCGTTATAATAACCGAAGCGGTCAAAAACCTTACGCTTTTTCTCGTCCGAGAGAATATCGTAGGCTTCCTGAACTTCCTTAAATTTTTCCTCGGACGTTTTATCATTCGGATTGACGTCCGGATGATACTTTCGCGCCAAACGACGATATGCTTTTTTGATTTCGTCCGCTTTCGCGTCTTTTTTGATGCCGAGAATGTTGTAATAATCTTTATTTGCCATTTGTTGAAATTTTGCTTTCGCAAAATTTGGTTCTAGGTTTTAGGTCTTCGGTTTTGGTTTTAATCAAAGACCAAAGACCTAAAACCAAAACCGACGTTGAAGTATCGCAAAATCAGCCGTTGCCTGCAACAATTTACAGGCAAACGGCTGACTTAATTTCCGGCATTAATATGTTGCCTTTTGCCTTTTTACTTTTGCCTTACTTCTTCTCTTCGTCAACATCAACGTATTCGGCGTCAATGACATTGTCGTCCGAACTCGTTGCGCCCGAATCGCCGCCGGCGCTTGCCGAAGATGCTTGTTCTTCGCTCGGCGTTTCGCCCGTGTTTGCTGCACCGGCTTGGCTGTAAAGCACTTCGGCGAGTTTATGCGAAGCGGTTTGCAAGCGTTCGAACGCTGAGTTCATCGCGTCCGAATCTTCGCCCGCAAGCGCGGTTTTTGAGTCGGCAATCGCCGATTCGATCTCGCCCGCCGCCGCCGAATCGAGTTTGTCTTTGTGTTCGCCGAACGATTTTTCGACTGAGTAAACAAGACCGTCAAGACGATTGCGCGCTTCGATGGTTTCCTTGCGTTTCGTGTCTTCGCCGGCGTGCGATTCGGCGTCCTTCATCATCTTGTCGATTTCTTCTTTCGACAAGCCCGAGCTGGACGTGATCGTGATTTTCTGTTCGCGTCCGGTGCCGACATCTTTCGCTGAAACGTTAACGATGCCGTTCGCGTCAATATCGAAAGTTACTTCGACCTGCGGAACGCCGCGCGGTGCGGGCGGAATGCCGACGAGATGGAATTTCCCGAGCGTTTTGTTATCGCTTGCCATCGGTCGTTCGCCTTGCAAAACGTGAACTTCGACCGATGTTTGATTGTCCGAAGCGGTCGAAAAGATTTCCGATTTGCGCGTCGGAATCGTCGTGTTGCGCGTAATCATCTGCGTAAAGACACCGCCTAAAGTTTCGATACCGAGCGACAAAGGCGTCACGTCGAGAAGCAGAATATCGGTTTTTTCGCCCCCGAGAACCGCCGCTTGAACCGCCGCGCCGAGCGCGACAACTTCGTCCGGGTTAACGGTTTTGTTCGGTTCTTTGCCGAAAAATTCTTTAACCATTTCCTGAACCTTCGGGATTCGCGTCGAACCGCCGACAAGAACGATTTCCTGAATGTCTTTGGCGGTCAATCCCGCATCTTTGATTGCCTGTTCAACCGGCGGCATCAGCCGTTTGAGAAGCGGTTCGACCAGCGCTTCAAATTTGGAACGGGTTAATTTCATTACCAAATGCTTCGGTCCCGATTGGTCAGCCGTGATAAACGGCAGGTTGATTTCGGTTTCCATCGCGCTCGAGAGTTCGACCTTGGCTTTTTCCGCCGATTCTTTGAGCCGCTGCAAAGCCATTTTGTCGGTCGTCAGATCGATTCCCTGATCTTTTTTGAACTCGTCGATAATCCATTTGATCAACGCTTCGTCAACGTCGTCGCCGCCGAGATGCGTATCGCCGTTAGTTGATTTTACTTCAACAACACCTTCGCCGACTTCGAGGACGGAAATATCGAACGTGCCGCCGCCAAAGTCAAAAACCGCGATGATTTCGTCTTTTTTCTTATCTAAACCGTAAGCAAGCGCGGCGGCAGTCGGTTCGTTGACGATCCGCATCACTTCTAAACCGGCAATTTTGCCCGCGTCTTTCGTCGCCTGACGCTGCGCGTCGTTAAAATATGCCGGAACCGTGATGACCGCTTTATCGACCTTTGCGCCGAGATAATCTTCGGCAGCTTTTTTTAATTTTTGCAAAACCATCGCCGAAATTTCCGGCGGCGAATAATGTTTGCCCTGCGCGTCGATTCGCACGTCACCATTGCCGGCTTTTTCGACTTTGAACGGAACTTGTTTAATTTCGCCCGTCACTTCCTCATACCGCCGTCCCATAAAACGTTTGATCGAATACAGCGTATTTTCCGGGTTCGTCACGGCTTGGCGTTTGGCAACTTGCCCGACCAGACGATTGCCGTCTTTTGTAAAAGCGACCACCGAAGGAGTTGTGCGTCCGCCTTCTTCATTGGTGATAACGACCGGCTCGCCGCCTTCCATGACAGCAACCACCGAATTTGTCGTTCCCAAGTCAATCCCAATAATTTTACTCATTATTAAATTTCTCCTTTAAAAATTCCTTTATGATACCTAATCTCCAAGCCGTTTGTCATAAAAACACAGTGGCAAGTTGAATGTCTGTATAGAATAATATATGAGTGTGTTGTTGTCAAGTTTATTTTAAAACCACATCGCAATAAATCTTTTGGGCGATATTGGATGAAATTTTCAGACAAATAAAACTCCCAACATCCCGTAAAACTGTATGTTCTATAATATTTGTTGTAAAATCTGCTTGGTCAAAACTAGTAATCCGAGTAAGGGAATTTCCAAATGGCAACTGACAATACCGGGTATAAAATGATTGATGAAGATTCTCTAAAAAACGAAGAACGCTATCGGGTTTTTGTCACGCAGAGCAGTGAAGCGATCTGGCGAATCGAATTGGATGAACTGATCTCCGTCAATCTTTCGGTTGACGAACAAATCGAATCATTTTACCGTCACGCCTTTCTTGCGGAATGCAACGAAGCGATGGCGAAGATGTATGGTTTTGAATCTGCCGATCAAATAATCGGTGTCAGGCTTGGCGACCTTTTACCCAAAGAAGATAAAAACAACCTCGAATATCTGCGCGCATTCATCAATGCAAACTATCGTTTGCAGGATGCCGAATCGCACGAAATTGACCGCGACGGCAACCCGAAAATTTTTCTTAACAATCTGATCGGTATCGTTGAAAATGAATTTTTAACGCGTGCCTGGGGAACCCAGCGCGATGTGACGGAACTTAAAGAAATTGAAAAATCAAAAGCGCATCTGGCGGCGATCGTCGAGTCGTCCGATGATGCGATTATCAGTAAAGACTTAAACGGAATTATCAAGAGCTGGAACAGAGGCGCGGAAAAAATGTTCGGCTACACGATGGCGGAAGCGCTCGGAAAATCGGTGAAGATGCTGATTCCGCCGCCTTTAGCCGATGAAGAAACGGAAATTCTCGAACGCGTCAGAAAAGGTGAAGCCATAAAACACTATGAAACCGTCCGGCGTCGCAAAGACGGCACGGATTTAAATATTTCGTTGACGGTTTCACCGATTAAAAATGAAACCGGCGAAATTATCGGCGCATCGAAAATCGCGCGTGATATTACCGAAAGCAAACGGGCAGAAGAAACTTTGCGTGAAAATCAGGCGATTCTGGCGCTTTCGATGCAAAGCGGTCGGATGGGCGTTTGGGTGCGTGATCTGGCGACCGAAACGGTTTGGTGGAGCGAAGAACTTGAGGGAATTTTCGGGTTAAAAAAAGACAGCTTTTCCGGCACGGAAAGAGAATTTTTCGATTTTGTACACGAAGATGACCGCGCAGAAATCTGGGGCGAAATTCAAGCAGCGATTGCCGAACGCCGGGAATACACGATCGAGTTTCGATTTCGGCACACGGACGGCTCGCTTCGCTGGATGGAAGGACGCGGCAAAGCGGTTTATTCCGAAAAAGGCGAGCCGGTCAGACTTTACGGCATCGGTATTGATATTACCGAGCGCAGAAACTCCGAAGAAAAATTGCGCGAAAGCGAAGAAAGATTCAGGACTTTATTCGATTCGGTTGACGAAGGTTTTTGTATTATTGAGATGCTTTTTGACGAAACCGGCAAACCGTTCGATTACCGCTTTTTGGAAGTAAATCCGGTTTTTGAAGAATTAACGGGGCTTAAAAACTCGGTCGGCAAAACCGCCCTTGAAATGCTGCCCAATCTCGAAGACCGCTGGTTTGAGATTTACGGGAAAGTTGCTTTAACGGGTGAACCTCTTCGATTTACGGAAGGCTCGGAAGCGATGAACCGCTGGTTTGATGTTTATGCAGTTCGGGTTGGCGGCGCGGAAAGCCGCAAAGTCGCGTTGATCTTTAATAATATTACCGAAAGCAAAAAAGCCGAAGAAAAGCTGCGCGAATCAGAAGAGCGTTTTGCGAAAGCTTTTAATTCGAGCCCGTTGACGCTGACAATCACCTCGTTGAAAACCGGAAAACTAATTGAGGTTAATGAAACTTTTCTTCGCACAACCGGCTTTACCCGCGAGGAAACGATCGGTCGGACAACTGCCGAACTTGGTTTATGGACTAAATCCGCCGACCGTGAAGCCGAGTTGGCGGCGGTTCAAAAAGAGGGCGAGATCCGCGATATGGAATATGTTTTTCGGCTTAGGGACGGTCGGGAAATTGTCGGTTTACTTTCCGCCGAACTGCTCGAAATTCGCGGCGAACCTTGTGCCCTAACCGTTATACAGGATATTACGGAGCGGAAAAAAGCGGAAGAAATTTCCGAGCGTTACCGCCTGCTTTCGATGCGCGCGCGCGACGTTATCCTGTTCTTTCATCCCGACGGTCAAATCGTTGATGCCAATCAGATGGCGATTGAAACCTATGGTTATGATCAGGCGGATTTGCTCCGAATGAAAATCCACGAGCTTCGCGCGCCCGAAACTTTGTCGGTGCTTGAAGGACAACTGACAAAAGCAAATAACGGCGGAATCCAATTTGAAACCGTTCACCGGCGCAAAAACGACACGACATTTCCGGTTGAAGTGACCTCGGTCGGTGCCGATATCGGCGGCGAACGCCTTTTGATAAGCATTATCCGCGATATTACCGAACGCCGAAAAAATGAAGAGATCGTCCGGCAAAGCGCCAAACAATTGGCTTTGGTAACCGACATCGCACCCGTTTATATTGCTCATTGCGACAGCGAAAAGCGGTATAAGTTTGTCAATAAATCCTATGCCGAACGATTGGGATTCAATCCTAAAGATTGTCTCGGCAAACCGATCGCTGAAATTATCGGGGAACCGGCGTTTCAAAGCATCCAAAAATATATCGAAATCGTTTTATCCGGGCAGCCGGTTGAATTTGAGATCGAAATTCCAATTTCGAAAATCGGCGAACATTTTATGCATTGTTCTTACGCGCCGGAATTTGACGATAAGGGAAATGTGATCGGTTGGGTTGCGGCGATTACGGACATCAGCGAGCGGCGAAAGATGGAAGAATCCGTGCGCGAAAGCGAAAAGCAGCTCAGGCAAATGGCTGATTCGATGCCGCAGGTTGTTTGGATCGCCGATGCCAAAGGCGTTGTTCATTATTATAATAATCGCGTTTCCGAGTTTTTCGGAATTGAAAAGACCAGTGAAGGAACCTGGGATTGGCAGCCGGTTGTTCATCCGGACGAATTGTCGGCAACGGTTCGGGAATGGAAAAAAGCGACGACGGAGAAAGTCGATTATGTCAAAGAACATCGGATTCAG
>CADEFG010000119.1:8903-10245 GCA_902826505.1 uncultured Acidobacteriota bacterium | reverse complement strand
CTTGACTCTCGCCTCTCGCCTTTTGACTCCAGATATTATGGACACTTTTGTTCAACAACTAATTAATGGGTTAACCATCGGTTCGATTTACGCGCTGATCGCGCTCGGCTACACGATGGTTTACGGGATTTTGCGGCTGATAAACTTTGCGCATGGCGATATTTACATGGTCGGCGCGTATGCCGGATTCATCCTCGCGACATCACTCGGATTTGCCGCCAGCCCGTCAATTTTCGGTTTCGTGGTGACGCTTTTCGGCTCGATGGCAATTGCCGCCGCGCTCGGAATGGCAATCGAGCGTTTTGCTTATCGCCCGGTTAGAAAATATTCGAAAATGACGACGCTCATTACGGCAATCGGGATGTCGTTATTTATCGAATATCTTTTTGTCTTTATCTTTTCGGGCACGCCGAAATCTTTTCCGCAATTGATTTCAAACGAAAATCACACGCTTTTCGGCAACGCGACGATCTCGACTTCGCAGATTTTGATTTTCGTCGTTTCGATTCTGCTAATGGTCGCTCTGCAATACATTATTTTCTACACGAAAATCGGCAAAGCGATGCGGGCGGTTTCGTTTAATCTGAATTCGGCGAAACTGATGGGCATCAACACGGACTTTGTGATCGCCTTTACGTTCGCACTCGGTTCAGCACTGGCAGCGGCGGGCGGCGTTTTAACGGCGCAGTATAATCCCAAAATTGACCCGCTGATGGGAATTATGTATGGCTTAAAAGCGTTTGTCGCGGCGGTTTTGGGCGGCATCGGAAACATTCCGGGGGCGGTTCTCGGCGGTTTGGTGATCGGCGCGGCAGAAACTTTGGTCGTCGGTTACGGTTTAGAAATCGGGATTCCTTCGACCTATCGTGATGCCGTCGCATTTGCCATTTTAATTTTGGTTCTACTTATTCGTCCCGCCGGTCTTTTGGGATCGAACGTTCAGGAAAAAGTCTGACGATTTTGGATTTTGGATTTTGGATTTTGGATTATTCATTTTGGCTTTCGTAACTTATCTTATAATCAAGAAAGCTGCATCGAATAAACCTTCAATCCAAAATCCAAAATCCAAAATCCAAAATAAATATGAATTGGGTTAAATCAATACTTGT
This sequence comes from uncultured Acidobacteriota bacterium, assembly GCA_902826505.1. GTDB lineage: Bacteria > Acidobacteriota > Blastocatellia > Pyrinomonadales > Pyrinomonadaceae > JAFDVJ01. The sequence continues at coordinate 9,136 of CADEFG010000119.1, read as the reverse complement.
CGGCATCGTTTTCATCGCGATTTTTTACATTATGAACGCGGCGATGTCGTCAGACGGTTTTTTCGGAATCGGGATTGACGATTATCAAGCACGGATTCTCGTTTTTATCGCCATCGCAATCATTTTGGCGACATCGCTCAATCTGATCAACGGTTTCACGGGACAATTCTCGATCGGACACGCCGGTTTTATTGCTGTCGGCGCGTATTCATCCGCGTCTTTTAGCTGTAATT
>CADEFG010000119.1:0-8893 GCA_902826505.1 uncultured Acidobacteriota bacterium | reverse complement strand
AAAAGCGATCGAAGGCAGTCTGGCTTTTTTGGGCGAGATCGGCACAACCAGCGTTGTTTTGTTGATTGCGATCCTGGTCGGCGCACTCGCGGCGGGAATTGCCGGTTTGATCGTCGGAATTCCGAGTTTGCGTTTGAAAGGCGATTATCTGGCAATTGTTACACTCGGATTTGCTGAAATCATCCGCATCGTGATTCAGAACGTCGATTCGGTCGGCGGCGCAACCGGCTATCCGGTTAAGGGTTACGCAAATTTTCTCTGGATCGGAATTTTCACCGTTATCACGGTCGTCGTCATTCACAACATTATCAAATCCGATACCGGACGCGCACTTGTTTCGATTCGCGAAGACGAGCTCGCGGCGGAAGCGATGGGCGTTAATGTCACACGCTATAAAGTTACATCATTCGTGATCGGTTCGGCTTTTGCGGGCGTTGCCGGAACGCTTTTTGCTCACTACAACAAATTTCTGCATCCCAACGATTTTCAATTCATTAAATCCTTCGAGATCATCATCATGATCGTGATCGGCGGAATGGGTTCGATGACCGGCGCGATCTTGGGTGCGATCATCGTCACGCTTTTGCCCGAACTTCTGCGTCAACTTCCGGCGATCGAGGTCGGTGACAGTACATTTCAATTCGCCGATCTGCGACTCGTTATTTTTGCTTTGATCTTGATTCTAACGATGATTCTGCGACCACAAGGAATTTTGGGAACGAACGAATTCGGTTTGAGTTGGCTCCGGCGGACACGCACCGCACCCGAAGGCACGGAAGCCAAGGGCGGAACCGAAGGCGTCCCGATCGCCGAAGACCACGATGCAAAACGGATGAAAGACGGAGAAGAAGATTAGTTTTCAGTAAAAGAAAGAATTGCCAATGAACAACGGAAATTACATTTTGCAAACCGACAAAGCCGTCATCAAGTTCGGCGGTTTGACGGCGGTTAAAGAACTCGATATGCAGGTCGGACAAGGCGAGATCTACGGTCTGATCGGACCGAACGGCGCCGGTAAAACGACGGTTTTTAATCTTCTGACGGGCGTTTACGAACCGACTTCGGGGGACATTAATATTGCCGGAAAAAGGATTAACGGATTGCGCCCGTATCAGATCTCGCGGCTCGGCGTTTCGCGGACGTTTCAAAATATTCGCCTGTTTCCTTCGATGTCGGTTTTGGAAAACGTCGTCACGGCTTGTCATCGTCACGCGAAACAATCCTTGCTCGACGGAGTTTTTCGTCTGCCGCGTTATTACAAGGACGAAGCCGAACACCGCAAATTCGCGATGGAGCTGCTGGAAATCTTCGATCTGGCGAAATACCGGGACGAAGGCGGAACTTCTCTGCCTTATGGTAATCAAAGAAGATTGGAGATCGTCCGCGCACTCGCGACGCGTCCGCAGCTTCTGCTTTTAGATGAACCGGCGGCGGGAATGAATCCGTCGGAACAGGAAGATTTGACGGCGTTAATTAAGGAAATCCGCGATAAGTTTAACCTGACGATCGTGCTGGTCGAACATAATATGCGCGTCGTGATGGGCGTTTGCGACCGCATTCAGGTCATCGATTACGGCAAATCGATCGCGCTCGGACTTCCCGCTGAAATTAAAAACGATCCGAAAGTTATTGAAGCCTATTTGGGAGATTAAAAAGACAGAAGCCAGAAGTCGAAAGTCAGAAGAAAAATGCCTGCAAGAAGTTTTGAAGATGTTGAAATTTGGAAAAGGGCACATGCTTGGGTTTTGAAAATCTATCGACTTTCGGAGAACTTTCCAAAACATGAACTTTTCGGTCTAACATCACAACTTCGTCGAGCGGCAGTATCCGTTCCGGCAAATTTTGCGGAAGGCTTCAAGAAGTTAGGTAAAGCCGACAAACTCCGCTTTTATAACATCGCACAAGGTTCTTTAGAGGAATGTCGTTATTATTTCATTTTAGCGAGAGATTTAAATTACGGAGAAGTTAGAGAATTACAAAAAGATGCGGAAGTAATAAGCAAAATGCTCGATAGTTATATGAGAATGATTGTAAAAGATAAATAATCTACTTTCTTCCGACTTCTGTCTTCTGGCTTCTTAAATACTATGCTTACATTAGAAAACGTATCCGTCAATTACGGCGCAATCGAAGCGTTGACCGACATCAATTTGCAGGTTAATCAGGGCGAAGTGGTGACCTTGATCGGCGCGAACGGCGCTGGAAAAACGACAACGCTGCGGACGATCACGAGTCTTCTCGAACCGAAAGAAGGTCGCGTGATGTTTGAAGGCAAGGAGATCAGCGGTGTTGCCGCGCACAAGCTCGTTTCGATGGGCATTGCGATGTCGCCCGAAGGTCGCGGCGTTTTTGCGAATCTTTCGGTGCGCGAAAACCTCGAAATGGGCGCGTTTATCCGCAAAGACAAAAAAGGCATTGCCGACGATATGGAAAAAGGTTTCGCGATGTTTCCGCGGCTTAAAGAACGCGAACAGCAGAAAGCCGGAACGCTCTCGGGCGGCGAACAGCAGATGCTCGCGATGGCACGCGCGCTAATGTCGCGTCCGCGTCTTTTATTACTCGACGAACCGTCGCTTGGCTTAGCGCCGATCGTCGTGCACACGATCTTTGAAGCGATCGACAATATTCGCGCCGAAGGCACGACGATCCTGCTCGTCGAACAAAACGCCAACGCCGCGCTTCATCACTCCGACCGCGCTTATGTGCTTGAAACCGGCAGAATCGTGATGCAGGGCGATTCCCGCGAGCTTGCCGCCGATCCGCGTGTCAAAGAAGCTTATTTGGGAGAATAATTCAATAAGCTCCAAGTCCCAGGTCTCAAGTTTCAAGTTATTCGTGGTCTTTGACTTGGAACCTGAGACCTGGGACTTGGAACTTTAAATGAAAACCGAATCGACAAAAACCTGGTGGCGCTGGCTGATCGTCGTGGCGTCGGCTTTGGTCGTCGTTTTAATTCCCGTTCCCGCCGGAATTACGCGCGAATCATGGACGCTGCTGGCGATTTTCGTCGCGACGATTGTCGGTTCGATCGTCCAGCCTTTGACGGGCAGCGCGATGGTTTTGCTCGGCGTGATCGCGACCGCGTTGTTCGGCGCTTTAAAGATCGAAACGGCGCTTGGCGGTTACGCGGACAAATACGTCTGGCTCGTACTCGCCGCCTTCTTTCTTTCACGCGCGATGATCAAAACGGGTTTGGGTCAGCGCATCGCGCTCGTTTTCGTGCGGCTCATCGGTAGAAAAACTCTCGGACTCGGCTATGCCCTGATTATCACGGATTTTCTGCTCGCGTCTTCAATTCCCTCGACCGGTGCGCGTTCGGGCGGCATCATTTTGCCGATCGCGCGAAGCGTATCGGAAACTTACGAATCGCGCCCCGACGACGGCACTGCCGGAAAGCTCGGAACTTTTCTGATGAATCTGCTTTATCAATGCGAAGTCATCATCTGCGCGAGTTTTCTGACTGGACAAGCCTCAAACGTCATCATCGCCGATTTCATCAAAAAGAGTGCCGGAATCGATCTAACCTATTCCGTCTGGTTTGTCAGCGCAATCGTTCCTTCGGTCGTGTCGCTGATCGTCATTCCGCTGATGATCTACCGTTTTTACCCGCCCGAGATCAAGGAAACGCCGAACGCCGTCAAATTCGCAAACAATGAGCTGAAAAAATTAGGCGCGACCAAACCGAGCGAAATGATTCTGCTCGCAGTTTTCATACTGATCGTCGGTCTCTGGATCACGATCACGCTGCACGGCATCGATGCCACGGTGATCGCGCTGTTCGGGATCGCCGTGCTGCTTTTAACAAAAGTTTTGGAATGGCGCGATCTGACGGACGAAACGCACGCCTGGGAAGTTTTTATCTGGTATGGCGGATTAGTTCAGATGGCGAAATCCTTGGGCGATACGGGCATCACGAAAATCTTCGCCGAATCGGTTGCCGGTTACACGAGCGGCTGGAGCTGGGTTTTCGCACTCGGCTTTCTGCTGCTCGTTTATTTTTACGCGCACTATGCTTTTGCTTCGATCACGGCGCATGTCACGGCGATGCTCATTCCTTTTCTGGCGGTCACGCTGGCGGTCGGCGCACCGGCGGGTTTGACAGTTCTGCTGCTCGCTTATTTCTCGAACTTGAGCGCCGGGCTGACGCATTACGGCACGACGCCCGCGCCGATCTATTTCGGCACCGGTTATGTCAAACAAAAAAACTGGTGGACGATCGGCTTTATCGCTTCGGTTCTCAATATTCTGATCTGGACTTTCGTCGGCTTGCTCTGGTGGAAGATCTTGGGCTGGTGGTAATTTAGAGTCGAGAGTCCGAAGGCAGTTTATTTTCAATCGTCAGCTTTGAACTATATTGTTAATTTAAAATCGAGAGTCCAGAGTCAATTCGTTTTCGACTCTGGACTTTGAACTCTCGACTCTCGACTAATTTATTGCTGCGGGAATTGCGGGAACTGCGGAGTTTGCGGCGCGTTCTCGGCGTCCGCCGCGTCGAGTTTCTCGATCACATCGTTATAGATCTTGATCTCGCCGGTTTGTTCCATCTTTTGACGAACCGCCGCCAGATAATCCGTGAAAACTCCACCGCGTTTTTGCTGAAGCATCGATTGCATCAGTTGATCGCGTTGTTTCGCAAACTCATCCATTTTCGCATCTTCGCGGCTGGTAATACCGACCACATACCAGTTATCGCCGACTTTAAGCGGTGTTTTCGTTACTTCGCCCGCCTTCAAACCGTAAACCGCATCTTCCAAGGCTTCATTGGTCGAAGCCGAAGGTCCTTGTCCGAGCGGCGAACCAAGAATAAAACTCTTCTGGTCCTGGGCTTTCAAACCCTTCGCCGTTGCGGCTGCGCCGAGATCGCTTGCCGTTGCCGCGCCCGACGCGATTTGTTTGGCGATTTCCTCGACCTGATTACGCGCCTTTTCGATCTTGACGGTTTCGGTGATCTGCGATTTAACTTCGTCGAACGTCGCATCGCGCTCGCCTTTCATTTCAACCAGCAGCGGAATCGCAAAACCGTTCTGAATCGGTGTTTTTTCGCCGACATCGTTGGGATTGACAAGCAGCTTGATGCCTTCTTCGAACTGCGGCGAAACGCCGATGTTTTCGACATTATCGCCGGGTTTGACAAACGGCGTTTCCTTGACCATTTCGGCAACGCTCATATTCGCCTGCGCGGCAAATTTTTGCGCCGTCGCCTGTGCGTCTTTCGTTTGTTTTAGATCGTCGACAACCTTCTGCGCGAGTTCGGCAACGACCGCATAGGCTTTGCGATTGCGCAAGCTGACTTCCAGTTCGGTTTTCGTATCTTCAAAGGTTTTCGGAATTTCCTTGCCGCGCCGGAAAATATAAAAATTACTGCCGCTCTCGATCGGTTCCGTAACTTCGCCTTCTTTCATCGTCAGAACGCGCTGCGACGGCGGAAGAACCGCATTCGGATTGTTCGACAGATTCGGATTATCCCTGACAAGCGTCGGGAGTTTTCCGCCATTGACCTTGCTCGCCGCATCTTCGGAATAACCTCTGACCAGCTCGGTAAAGGCTTCTTCCGAGATCGTCGCGCCGTCTTTTTTCGCGCGTTCGGCAATTTGATTGGCTTTTTCGAGCATCTGCGTCTTAAATTCCGGTTTCGGAATCCGAATCACGATTTGCTGGGCTTCGACGCCTTTCGATTTTTTGTCCGCCGGAATTTTATCAAATTCGGCTTTCAGTTCTTCATCCGAAAGCGGAATTTTTTCACCGACCTTCGAGGTGTTCAGAAAAACGTAGCGAATCTTCTTCTGCGGAACGTTAATATAATAATTGGCTTTATTCTTCTCGAAATATTCCTGCAGTTCGGCATCGGTCGGTTTCAGCGTTTGCGCGAGCTCGGCGACATTGACCGAAACATAAGAAACATCGAATTTGGTGTTTTTGCGCTGAAAGTCCTTCAAAACTTCTTCTTCCGCGACGCTGACGCCCGCCGTCAGAAATGCCTGGAGCTTTTGTCCGCTGAGCTGGTCGCGAACGGTTTGTTCATATGCCGCGACGCTCCCGTATTGACTGCCGACGTTTTCTTCGTAGCGTTTCTGGTCAATGACCGTGCCGTCTTCGGTCTTTAACTGCTTGCGGATCTCGGCGGCAACTTCGGCATCCGAAGCGCGCAATCCCAAACGGTTGGCTTCGATCCGAATGATTCGCTGACCGACCAGAGAATTGATCAAATATTTTGACGGCAGTCTGCCCATCTGACCTTGCTTGAGCGCGGTTATTTCGCCCGTCGTAACTTTTTCGCTGCCGACTTTCGCCACGGTTTCACCGCTTCCGACAAGACTATTGGTACGCGAATCAGTGGAAACGACGCTGGTAATACCCCAACCGACGAGACTGACGACCATCAAAATACCAAAAACCAAAAGCACAAAATTTCTGGTCTTTTCCAAACGACTGAAAAACTTTAACATTTTTTAATACCTGTTTATTGAAGATTCTAACTAAATTGTCATCCTGGACAAACCGTGATTATATCAAGGTCAAAGGTGAATGTAAAAAGATAACCGATAAAGCGTAAAAGGGCAAACTTCCAAACCCCGACTTTTTGGCGATTTTTGATTCATCCGGATAATTAGTTTTACCTTTTACAATTTACCCTTTACTTTTTATCATTTACCCTTTACCTTTTTACTTTTCGCCCCTTAACTTTTTACTTTTTATTTATGGAATATCCTTTTTGGGTTTGGATTTTGTTCTTCTCAGTCGTGCTGATTGCGCTTTTTGTCGATATTGGTATTGTCAACCGCAAATCGCACGCCCCGACTCGTAAGGAAACTATTGTTTGGAGTATTGTCTGGGTTTCACTGGCGCTTGTTTTTAACGTCTTTGTTTATTGGCAGGTCGGCACGCAATATCAGAATTGGGACTTGGCTCTGACCCAGGCAAAGTTGTTTTTGACCGGCTATCTGATCGAACTTTCGCTTTCGGTTGATAATCTATTTGTCTTTTTGCTGATTTTCACTTTCTTTAAAGTTCCCAAAAAATACCAGCATCGTGTTCTTTTCTGGGGAATTATCGGCGCGCTCGGGATGCGCATGATAATGATTTTCGCGGGTGCGGAACTCGTTGAGCGTTTTCATTGGATCATCTTTCTTTTCGGCGCGTTTCTCGTCTATACGGGTTTGAATATGTTCAAGGACGAGGACGAAAATTTTGAACCGCACGAAAGCTGGATCGTAAAACTCGCCACGCGCTATGTCCGCATTTCCAAGCATTACGATGAAGACAAGTTTTTCGTGCGCATCAATGGCGCGCGGACGGGAACACTGCTTCTGCTGGTGTTGATAACCGTCGAATTTACCGATTTGATCTTCGCCGTTGATTCGATTCCGGCGATTTTCGGCATCACGACCGATCGCTTTATTGTCTATACGTCAAACATCTTCGCCATTTTGGGTTTGCGGACGTTTTTCTTTCTGCTTGCCGACCTTGCCGACCGTTTTCATTACCTAAAATTCGGCTTGGCTTTTATTTTAACCTTCATCGGATTAAAAATGCTCTTGCCACTTTTGGCGCAAGGCTTGATAATGGTAATTGGCGGCACCAGCAATTCGAGTTTCGCCAATTTCCTGCAAAGCTATTTGCGTCACGATTACGAACAAGCGGTTATTAATATATCTTTAGGAGTTGTGATCGGCGCAATCGTGTTATCGATCATACTGTCATTGATCTTTCCTAAAGAAAAGAAGTCGGAAACGAACGAAGATTAAGAGTTCCGCGTTGAATCCAAATTTAGATGGAAAGCAAATATCGCAAATTTTACGTCGAATGGTGGAACATCAGACGAAGCACGATCTATAAGCTCGTGGCGATGATTGTTTTTTTAGGTCTGCTCGTCTACGGCAGTTGGTGGATTCTCAAAAGCAACTGGCTCGTTGCCAAACCCGACATGACCGAAACCCCGAAAGACGCGGCAAGGGTCATTTCCTTTGAGGGCGACGTGCGGATTATCCGGGCGGCAACGCGTGAAACGATTCTGGTCACGCGCCCGACCTTTGTTTCAGCCGGCGATACGATCCAAACACAAGCCGACGGTCGCGCCAAAGTTCAGATGATCGACGGTTCCGTGCTTTCGATCCGCGCCAATTCGACGGTCGTCATCCGCGACAGCAATTCGCTTTTCGGCGGACCGAACGTGCGCGTCACACTCGATGACGGGCAGATCAACGTGCGCACCGAAGATCAGCCCGAAAACACGCAGAACGTCGTCGAAGTCCGTGAATCGGAAAACAAGGTCAATTCGCAGACGGACGCGAGCTTCGGCATCAATCAGCAAACCAACGGCGGCGAGATCCGGATCAGTCGCGGCAGCGTCGAAACAACCGTCGGCGGCGAGAAAACCGTCGTCAAGGAAAACGAATTTGCCGCGCTCGATAACGGAAAGCTCGCCAACAAGGAAAAACTGATCGCGCCGCCGGTGCATAATTCGCCGTCGTCCAACGAACAGATCGTCGGAAGCTTGAGCGGCGCAACGGATATTGTTTTCCGCTGGCAAAGCCCGGACGTCAATTCGGCTTTGACCTATAGTTTGCAGGTCGCCAAACTGCCGTCCTTCGCGGCTGATTCGATGGTGATCGAACGGCAGGGCTGGACGAGCCCGACGCTGACTTTCGGAGGTTTGCTGCCCGGCACATATTATTGGCGCGTCCAGGCAAGCGCGAGTTCGGGACAAAAGAGCGATTGGAGCGAACAATGGAAATTTACGGTCGTCAAACGCGAAGGCAGTACGTCGATCGGAGCGAGCAGCTGGCAGGTCGAAGACCTCGGCGGCAGAATCTACCGGATCGGCGGCAAAACGCAATCCGGCGCGACGGTTCGCGCCCAGGGCAAATCGACATTTGCGACCGGCGACGGTTCG
>CADEFG010000118.1:4724-10253 GCA_902826505.1 uncultured Acidobacteriota bacterium | reverse complement strand
TTCAACGAAAAATTAGAAATCGAAACGCTTTTTGGCGGATTATTGGTCTTGCTGAGCGTTTTTCTGATCGTCATCAGACCGATTTTGCAAAAAAAAAATAAAAAATGAACTTTAAATTTACAACCGCCGGAGAATCGCATGGCAAAGCGCTGGCGGCAATCGTCGAAGGTTTGCCTGCGGGTTTGGCGATTGATCTCGAAAAAATAAATCACGAGCTCTGGCGTCGCCAACAAGGCTACGGGCGCGGCGGGCGGATGAAAATCGAAACCGATAAAGTTGAATTTCTTTCGGGAATTCGCCACGGAAAAACGCTCGGTTCGCCAGTTACAATGATAATCGAAAACCGCGATTTTGTTCATTGGACGGAAATAATGTCGTCGGAAAAACTGGAAACCCAGCCGAAAAATCCGCCGATTGTTTCACGCCCGCGTCCCGGTCACGCCGATCTCGCGGGCGGACAAAAATTCGGTGCACGGGATTTGCGCGACATTTTGGAACGAGCCTCGGCGCGTGAAACGGCGGCGCGGGTCGCCTGCGGCGCACTCGCCCGGCAGCTACTCGAAAATTTCGGGATCGAGATCAAAAGCCATGTCATCAAGCTCGGTAATATTCCCGAAATAGCTTTGCAAAAAACGTGGGAAGAAATCTGCGCGATCGAAGAAAATGCGCCGTTAAACTGCGCCGATCAAGAAATTGAAAATTTGATGATCGCGCATATTGACGCAGCCAAGGAAAACGGCGACACGCTTGGCGGAATTTTCGAGGTCGTTGCCAAAAATCCGCCGGTCGGGCTGGGTTCCCACACTTCCTGGGCGGAAAAGCTCGATGGTCGGATCGCCCAAGCCTTTATGTCGATCCAAGCCGTGAAAGCCGTCGAGATCGGCGAAGGCGTGTTAAATGCGGGTCGTTTCGGTTCGGAAGTTCACGACGAAATCTATTTTGACGAAAACAACTTTCGGCGCCGGACAAATCGCGCCGGCGGGCTCGAAGGCGGCATTACAAACGGCGAAGAGCTGCGCGTGCGCGGTTATTTGAAACCGATCTCAACGCTGCGCAAAGCCTTGCATTCGGTAGATATTGAAACCAAACAGGAAGATCTGGCGGCTTTCGAACGTTCGGATATTACGGCGGTTCCGGCTGCCGGTGTGATCGGCGAAGCAATGCTCGCAATCGTTCTCGCCAACTCTCTGCGCGAAAAATTCGGCGGCGATTCGTTGGATGAAATGAAGCGGAATTTTGAAAGCTATCGGGATTCTATAGCCAAATACTAAAGTCAGCAGTTTTGATATTTTTCCTGAATCAAACCGGCAATGGATTCGATAATTTCTTTTGAAAGCTCCTGTGAAATATAAAGCGCCGCCAGATTATGCGCGGCGGTCATCACGGTCAGGGCTTCGGAAAGCCGGTTTGTTTGAAGAAGGATTTTAACTTTTGTGCGATAGGATTCAACCAGCCTTCGATAACTTTCGCCGCCTTCGAGAAGTTCGATCGCATTGTTGACAAATTCCAAAGCTTTATCGAATTTGCCCTGGGCGATAAAGATTTGCGCGCGTGTTTCGAGCGCACAGCCTTCGTGAGTTTTGTCGCCGATCTGTTCAAAGATCTGCTTGGCATTTTGGGCGCAAAGATGCGCTTCATCGAAAAGTCCGAGTTTATGACAAAGCAGCGCCAGATTATTTTCGGCGGCGCCGTAATAAATTTTATGGTTGGCTTTTTGAAAAAACATTCGCGCGAGTTTTAAATGTTTAAGCCCGTCATCGGTGTTGCCGAGATTTTTATGGGCGATTGCCAAATTATTATGAAATGAACCGTTATGCGAATCCGAAGCGTATCTTTCAAAAACTTCGCCTAATTCAGTACAACGGTCGAGTACTTTTTGATATTTGCCGCCGTCAATATCCAGCAGCGTTTCGATGACGTAAGAATTTATCCGGGTCGGGTGGCTTTCGGGTAAATTTCTCGAAAACGATTCGTATAGCCAATCAAATGCTTCGGTAAATTCACCGGTTCGCGAATAGGCGAGCGCCAGATAATTTTCGCATTCGGCGGTTTTTTCAAAATTTGAAAGCGAAATAAATCGTTGACGGGCTTGCGTGAGCAGATTTTTCGAAATTTCCTGCGAGTTTGAAATCTGTTGGGAATTTCCCAAAAAACCGATGATTCCGCCGAATCTTAAAAAAAGTTCGGCAGATTCTTCGCCGGAAAGTCCGATCGCATTCGGAAATTGGGAATAGCTGTCCCAAAAAGGTGCGAGGAAGTTAAATGCTTGATCGTATTGCCCTTTTTCCTCGGCACTTAAGACTTCCGACAACGTAAGCGATAAATTTTGGGAGCTGTTCATATTTTTTTCTGAAACCTATTCACAATTAAACATTTTAATGAACTTCCCCGCATTAAAAAAAACTAAAAAAACTTGGAGAAGATATGAAAAAACTATTTAGAATCAGCTTCTTGCTGACCGTATTATGTCTGGCTGCTCCGGCTTATGCCGAAGGCGATATCCCGACCGGAAACAAAACTTGCACGCAAAACTGCGGTTTATTTGGCGGAATAGACCAAAGCCCGACAATTTCTGACGATAAAACTCAAGATAATTTGACCAGCGGAAATCTGTATTCATGGATTTATCAACAAATTTCCGAAATTCTCGATTGATAAAAAATCGTTTTATAAACGCAATCGGAAAACGACTGATGATTTGGAAGCAAATTTCAGTCGTTTTCCGACACGAAATAAACCAATAAAGCTAATTGGTAGAAAACATAACACGAAATTGTGTGAAATAAAACCTTTAAGATAAAAATTTAAAAAAATTTTACAAATCTCCGACGAACATCGTTCCCGTCCCTTCATCCGTAAAAACTTCCGAAAGCAACGCATTTCTTTGTGTGCCGCTGATGATATGCGCCGATTTGACGCCGCTTTTGAGAAGCGACATCAGACTTTGGATTTTGGGAATCATTCCGCCGGTGGCTTTGCCGGTTTCGATCAAAATCTCGGCTTCGGCAATCGTCAATCGCGAAACTTTTGTCCCGGGATCAGCCGGATTGAGATAGATTCCGTTGACATCGGTCAGTAAAACGAGCTTTTCGGCTTTCAGTTGAATTGCGATTTCCGCGGCGATCGTGTCGGCGTTGATATTAAAAACGCTGCCTTCGTCGTCGGCGCCGAGCGAGGAAACGACCGGCAGATAATCGGCATCGAGAAGCAGACTCAGAAGATGCGAATTGATTTCCAAAACATCGCCGACATTGCCGAAATCGATCGTTTCCATCAAACCGGTTTCCTTGTTTTTGATTTCCTTCGGCGGACGTTTGACGGCGTGGACGATGTTGCCGTCAACACCCGACAGCCCGACGGCGTTGATTCCGCGCTGGCGAAGCGCGGCAAGAATATCGGTGTTGATCTTGCCGGCAAAAATCATCTTCGCGATTTCGAGTGTGTCGTCGTCCGTTACGCGGCGACCTTCGATCACGGTTTGCGCGACGCCGAGTTTTTGCGCCAGCTCGGAAAGCTGTTTGCCGCCGCCGTGGATCACGCAGATTTTGATGCCGACCTGATGCAAAAGCGCCAATTCTTCCGCCAGCGAAGCGAGATTTTCTTTGTTTTCGGTCACTTTACCGGAAAATTTGACGACAAAGGTTTTACCCTTGAATTTTTGAATATACGGCAAAGCCTCGCGCAGCAATTCTAATTTTTGTTCGTTCATAGAAATTTTTTGACCAATTCCGAGGTGGTTTTCGATTCGCTGACCGCAACGACCTCAAACTCCGCCAGATCATGCCATTGCAGGATCCATTCCTGTAAAAGAGAGATATCATCGCATTCCATCAGTTGAAAACAGCGCTCAAAATTGGCTTCGATCCAACTTTCCTTGTAGATCAATCCGTCGGGCATCATTCGACCGCGATCGAGAAATCGCTGATAGACGGGTTTGGCGTCACGGTTCTTAAAACGTTCGATAATCATAAAAAGCATAGTTTTGAATCACCTTAAAAGTTTTGTCATGATCGCTTTCTGAACGTGCAGACGATTTTCCGCTTCGTCAATCACCACCGAGCGGTGCGAATCGATCACGCCGTCCGTGACGATCACATTTCGCCGCACGGGCAAACAATGCATAAAGATCGCGTTGTTGGATTTTTGCATTTTCGCTTCGTCAACGATCCAATCGTTTCGCAGCGGTGTCCGAAATTCGATGTCGCCCGCCGCGTTGCCGTAAAAGTTTTTGCTTCCCCACGATTTTGCATAAACGACTTCGGCTTCGTCAAACGCTTCATTTACGTCATTGACGATTTCCAAACTGCCGCCGTTTCCCTCGGCTTGATTTTTGATTTCTGCCAAAAGCTTATAGTCCAGCCCGTAACCTTTCGGGTGCGCGATTCGCAGATCGTGTCCGAATTGCGCCGCCGCGAGCGCAAAGCTGTTCGGAACAGCCATCGGCAAAGGTTTCGGATGCCACGCCCAGGTCAGCAATACTTTTTTCTTTTTTTCTCCGAGCTTTTCACGGATCGTCATCATATCCGCCATCGATTGACACGGGTGATGCATCGCCGATTCGAGATTGATGACGGGTTTCGTCGAATAACGCGCAAACGCCGCCAGAATCGGGTCGGTACGGTCTTCTTCCCAATTTTCCATGTGCGCAAAGGTGCGCACACCGATCGCCGCCACATAACGTTCCAAAACGCGCACGAATTCCGCGAGATGCTCGGTTTTGTTGCCGTCCATGACGACGCCATCGCGGTGTTCGAGCGTCCAACTCGTACCGCCCGGTTCTAAGATCACCGCGTTTCCGCCAAGTTCGTAAATCCCGACCTGCATCGAAGCCCTCGTCCGTAAACTCGGATTAAAAAACACCAACCCGACGGATTTTCCCGCCAAAGGTTTATCGGGAATCTCGCCGTTTTTGAAGCGCAATGCCGATTCGATAATTTCTTCGAGTTCAGCACGTGAAAAGTCGTTTGATTTTAGAAAATTCTTTTCCATAATTTTGAAAATAAGCCTTTTTCCTTTTCTTCCGCAAATTCAAAATCAGGCTTCGCTTTAATTTGATGAACGGTGTTTTTTTTGCCATAAATCATTTTTGCGGCTTCTTCCTTAATTGCTTCTACTAACAAATGTTTGTCTTCAATTCCACTTTTATTAAACACTAAATCTTCATATGTTTCTGGATGCATTCCGCCATCTAAAGAATCCCAGTTTGCTAATTCAGGCGGGTAATCAAGATGTAGATAAATCGCATATATTTCATCAGAACCCTTAATTGCATCAATCTCATTATCGAGTATTTGCTGGGCGATGAGTTTTGCGTAATCCAATATACAATTTTCTGCTGAAGGGCAATTCCAATTTAAATCATCCAAGCTTTTAAAAAAATAAGTACTGACTTCATTTTCATATTGAGCAGTAAACATTGAAGCCAGAATGCGGATATTTTTCGAGTCAATTCCATTTTCAAGACAATTAATTGCCCAATCGGAAAAATCTTTCGCAGATGTTTCATGTAAGCATTATTTTGCGAAAAGT
>CADEFG010000118.1:0-4714 GCA_902826505.1 uncultured Acidobacteriota bacterium | reverse complement strand
TAAATCCAATTAATTTATTCTTGATCAAAATCAACATTTCAATTGACTTTTTTGATTTCATGGCAACCCTCGATTTCATCAATTTCTTTATTGATAATTTGCTTTGCGATAAGTTTTTAGTATTTCGGCAAACAATCTTTTTCTAAAGGATAATGCCAATTTAAATCATCCAAATATCTAATAAAATAAGTCGCTACTTCGGAAACAGATTTAGTATTAAACATAGAAGCCAGAATACGAATATTTTTTGAATCCATTCCTTGTTCAAGACAATAAATCGCCCAATCAGAATAATCTCTTGCGGAAACTTCCCCAAAACAAATTTTCGCAAAAAGTTTTATGGTTTCTTCTTTCATTTAATCCTATCGGATAATTCATCAATCAATGCCAAATTGTCCTAAGTCAAAGTTTAGCAAATCGCCGATTCTTTCAATTGTTATATCGGCGGGCGGATATTTCGAGATTTCTTTTTCGTCCAATGCGTAGTGACCCTGACGCGGAAAAACCGTTGTCACTTTTTTGCCCCATATATTTTTAATGGCGGTCAGGATACGGAGCTTGTCGTCAACCAAAACATAATGTTTTGCCGGATAACGCCGCTCGACATCGTGTAATTCCGCTTCTTTATGGATGTAGATCAGGATATTTGATTCGACTGCTTCCATTAATCCCGAACGTTCGATCTTGCGCGGCTGAAAAACGACATCGCCGTCGGTCAAAATAACGACTTTGCCGATTTGTTTGCAATATTCCAGTACGTCGAGCGAATTCGGGAAAAGACGGTTGGCGAAATGATAATTGACCAGATAGGTCGAAACCGCCAAAAGATGCGAATCATACGGATTTTCGACGCGGTACCGCTGCAGCGCGCCAAGATAATCGGCATACCCGAGTTCGGTGCGCAACTCTTCAAAAATCTGCCAGTAATGATCGCAGCGCGCTAAACCGACTTCCTTAAAAAGAAACGATTTTAGATCCCGCGTGACGCGGTCGTTATCGAGCAAAGTATTATCGACATCGAATAGAAAAACTACGCTTTCCATAATTATTTCAATATTTTAACACCTTCGGGATTTATTTTTGATACGTAGGTATTAAATTCGATCCCGGTCTGTGCGTAAATTTCGCGCATTGCCTTTTCGACATTGATAGCGGTTTCTAAAGTTTCCGAAAGCATAAAAACGCTCGGACCCGAACCGGAAATTCCGCCGCCGAGGGCGCCCGCCGCTAAACTTTCAGCTTTTAGCGCATCAAAATGCGGGATCAGTTTTTTGCGGACGGGTTCAACAATGAAATCTTCCAGACTTCGCGCAATCAACCCGTAATCGCCTTTTGCCAACGCCGCGACCAACGCGCCGACGTTTGACCACGCCTGAATCGCGCTTTTTAGCGGTATTTCCGTCGGCAAGATCTTTCGCGCTTCCGAAGTTTTGACCTCGATCTGCGGATGAATAATTGTCACGAACAATTTTGGATAATCAAGACATACAATGTCGAGCGGTTCGACCGAACGAACGAGCGTAAAACCGCCGAAAAGACACGGCGCGACATTGTCGGCGTGGCGACCTTCGGAGGCAACTTGTTCGCCTTTCATCGCAAATTCGGCAAGTTCGAGCCGTGAAAATCTGTCATTTAAAAGTTTGTTCGCGACAACGACCGCGCCGACCGCGCTTGCCGAACTCGAACCGATTCCGCTGCCGGGTTTGATATTTTTCGTGATCTCAATTTCAAAACCGATGTTTTCCTCGATTACATCTAAAATTGCCAGAAGGGCGACTCCGGCGATGTTTTTTTCAGGTTCGGTCGGAAGCCGGAAATCGTCGAAATGTTTGATCTTAACCGTCTTTTCATCAATTAGGCGTAAAGTCATTCTGTCGGTCGGTTCATCAAGCGCAAACCCGAGACAGTCAAACCCGCAAACCACATTGGCGACCGTTGCCGGCGCGAGAACGGTAATTTCTTTCATAAATCTTGATTATTCAACTTTGGCAAAAACTAAAATTCTATTATGATAAATCGTTTGGGTCAGTTGCTCAAAAAGGAAACCTAAAACCAATTCAAAATTGAATGAAATACTTTAGCACAAACCGGAAATCGGCTCATGTTTCATTTCGTGAAGCGACCTTGAACGGACAACCAGCCGACCAGGGTTTATACTTCCCTGAACAAATTCCGACTCTTTCCGCCGAGTTTTGGCGTAATTTTCTTGATAAATCAAAAGCGCAAATCGCGTTTGAAGTGATCAAACCGTACATCGGTAATGACCTTACGGACGAAACGCTTTTCAAAATCTGCGCGGAAACGGTGAATTTCGATTTTCCGCTGGTTCGGATTACGGAAAATATAGGGGCACTTGAACTTTTTCACGGTGCAACGCTGGCGTTCAAAGATGTCGGCGCACGGTTTATGAGCCGCTGTCTGCGTTATTTTTCAATTGATAAATCTGAAAAAACAATCGTCATAGTCGCGACTTCGGGCGATACCGGCGGCGCGGTTGCGAACGGTTTTTTCGATGTCGACGGTGTTGAGGTCGTTATACTTTACCCGCAGGGAAAAGTTTCCAAAGTTCAGGAATTGCAGCTCACGACGCTCGGAAAAAATATCACGGCGCTGGAAGTTTCGGGAAACTTTGATGATTGTCAGGCTTTGGCAAAAACGGCTTTGGCAGACATGGAATTACAGAAAAAGGTTTTTCTGACGTCGGCAAATTCGATCAATGTCGCGCGCTGGCTTCCGCAACAGTTTTATTATTTTTATGCCTTTCAGCAGTGGAAGGAAAATTTTGCGCCGATTATCTGCGTTCCGAGCGGAAATTTCGGCAATATTTGTGCGGGAATTTTGGCGTCGGTTTCCGGATTGCCGTGTGAAAAATTTATTGCCGCGACGAATGCGAACGATGTTATTCCGAATTTTTTGCAAACCGGAGAAATGAAAATCCAACAATCGGTGGCGACACTTTCAAACGCGATGGATGTTGCAAATCCTTCCAATTTCGTGAGAATTCTGGAGATTTTCGAACAGGATTATTTGATGGTTGAAAAAATGGAAGCCGTCAGCGTTTCGGACGAAATTACCGCGCAAACGATGCGCGAAGTTTATACAAAATACAATTATGTTTTAGACCCGCACGGCGCGGTCGGATTTTACGCGCTCGAAAAATATCTCGAAGGGAATCCCGGCAAAAAAGGATTTTTTCTTGAAACAGCGCATCCGGTAAAATTCGATTCGGTCGAACAGATCATCGGAACTTACGGCGAAATGCCCGAAGCGGTCAAGGGTTTGTTTGCAAAACCAAACCAAAGCATTGAAATTGATGCGAATTACGAAGATTTGAAAGAGATTTTAGTACAGAAAGTCTGAAGTTTCGGGTCGAAAGTCTGAAGTCAAAAAGACTCCGGACTCAGGACTCCGGACTCCGGACTCTTAGATTTTATGAAAGTTTTGAAATTTGGCGGTTCTTCGGTCGGAAATGCCGAGAATATCGAAAAAATTGTTGAAGTTGTCGGAAAGGCGATCGAAAATGATGGTTGCACGGTCGTTTTATCGGCGATGCAGGGCGCGACCGACGCTTTGATCGAGGTCGGAAAAACAGCCGAAAAAGGCGACGATAGTTTTCGCGCCAGGATCAAAGAGCTGGAAAAAAAACATCTGACGGCGATTCTGGCGTTGATTCCCGAAAATTCGCGCGAGCCGATTTTAGATTTTATCGAAAATCGTTTCAACGAACTCAAAAGTATCTGCGAAGGCGTTTATCTGTTGCGCGAGCTTTCGGCGCGAACGCTCGACCGGATCGTTAGTTTGGGCGAAATTCTCTCGACGAAAATCGTCGCGGCAAAATTTAATTCTTTGGGTATTGAAAATGTCTGGAAAGATTCGCGCCAGTTGATTCGGACCGATTCTAATTACGGTTTTGCGGCGGTAGATTTTCCCAAAACCAACGAATTAATCCAGCAATATTTTAAAGAGCAAATCCAAGATCCACAATCCAAGATCCAGAATTTGTTCATTCTGCCGGGTTTTATCGCGTCGGATTCGGAAGGCATCACGACCACTTTGGGACGCGGCGGTTCGGATTACACGGGCGCGATTTTGGCGGCGGCGCTTGACGCCGAAGTTTTGGAAATCTGGACGGACGTTTCGGGAATGATGACGGCTGATCCGCGCATCGTTCGCAATATCCGGCAGATTCCGCAAATAACTTATCGCGAGGCGATGGAGCTTTCGCATTTTGGCGCGAAGGTCATTTACCCGCCGACGATTCAGCCGGTTTTGCAGAAAAATATTCCGATCTTAATCAAAAATACTTTTGCGCCTGACGATTACGGAACGCTCATCGAAGCGGAAGCGCAAGACAAAACGGAAATTATTCGCGGTATCACGAGCATCGATAAAATTTCGGTGCTGAGTCTTGAAGGTTCGGGAATGGTCGGGATTCCGGGGTTTTCAAAACGACTTTTCGACGCGCTTTCACGCGCCGCAATCAACGTTATTTTGATCACGCAAAGCTCGTCCGAACATTCGATCTGCGTGGCGGTCGAGGAAAAATTCAGCAACCTCGCAAAAACGGTCGTTGATAATGAGTTCGAATACGAAATCGCCGTCGGGCGGATCGAGCCTTTAGCGGTTGAAAATGGTCTGTCGATTCTCGCGCTGGTCGGCGACAATATGAAAAATCACACCGGTGTTTCGGGGAAAATGTTCGCCGCGCTCGGCG
>CADEFG010000117.1 GCA_902826505.1 uncultured Acidobacteriota bacterium | reverse complement strand
AATCTGGTCAATGATCGTCCGCGCAAATCCGATGTCAAGTTCAACGATTGCCGGCGAATTAGCCGGCTGACAACCGAGCGTCAAAAAAATTCGCGGGCTTTCTGCAATTTTTTTTAACGCTTCATCCAAATTCACTTCGGTAACGGAAATTATCGAACATTTTACATTTCCTGCTTGTCGAAAAGTGTAAACCGCAATCGATTCGCCAATGATCCGGGCTGCGTCATCGCTTAAATTTTCGGGCAGATTTTGTAACAAATAGGATAATTCAGCCTCCGCATTCGTGATTTGCGGAAGCCTTTTTGACCAATCGGATTTTTTTCGGGCTTTGTTTCGCTTTTTCCCTTCAAATTCCAGTTCGCTTAAAGGATCGGTTTCATCGGTCGAGGGATTTTTTCCACCGAAAAAATCGACGGCGAACGGGTCGATCGAAATATCTGTTTGCTGTGTCATTTGATTTGTTTCGGTCAATTGTTTTGAGGCTTTCATTTATTTTCTGTGTTAACCCTGCGAAAATGTCCCGATCTGGCTGATCGTATAATCCTGCATCGCCAGCATTTCGTCTAAAATATTCAACATCCGCGCCGCTTTTTCAAGCTCGCCGGTCGCTCTCGAAATATGCAGGTGGTCTAATTCGACCGGTTCAGAGATTACTTCCAGAAAACTTTCGCCATCGGTATCGCCGTTTTCGGATGTTTCATCGCGACGATCGCGCAGATACCGCGCCAAACGGCGCATTCTTTCTCGTTGTTTATTCAGCATTTTCCGCATGATCATGCGTCTTGCCTGGGGCGATAAATGTCGTAAAAATTCGGCGTTTCCCGGCGGTGCCGCCAAAACTCCGGTCATCGTCGGACGCAAATCGAGTCCGAGTAAACGGTCGGTTGCCGATACCCCGCCGAGCGAGCTCAATTGTTTGGCTGCTTCAAGCTGCGTCGTTTCACGCGCAACCGCCGCATCGGTTAAAATTTTCTGCCCGGGCGGTAAAGTCGCAGTATCAACCGGCTGCCGTGTTTCCGTCGGCTGACCGACCGGAAATTCCGTCTGGTTGGCTTTGACGTTTGTTTGGGAAACCCGCGGCACATCGCGCTCGGCAATTTGATTGTCGGTCAAACCGTTGATTTCGTTTCCGCCGCTTCGATTAACGTTTTTAATATCTGCCATGTCTTAAATCTCAAATTTCGGATTTCAAATTTCAAATAAAAATCTAATTTCCAACCTCGCCACGCTCTTCCGCCATTGAATAAACCCATTGCAAAACGACGGCGACGGCTTCGTAAAATTCTTCGGGGATTTCTTGTTCGACTTCAAATTCGAATAAAGCCCGCGCGAGCGGAATATCGCGTTTGACCGGAACGCCCGCTTCGGCAGCGATCTGACGAATATTTGCCGCCATCAAATCAGCTCCTTTTGCCGTGATGATCGGGGCATTTGCCTTCCCTCGTTCATACTTTATGGCAACCGCCACATGCGTCGGGTTTGCCAGAACGACGTCGGCATCGCGCACCGCCGCCGCCATACTTTGCGATAAAATTTCGCGATGAAGCGACCGTCTCTGGGCTTTGATCAGCGGATTCCCCTCGGTTTCTTTGTATTCCTCTTTGACCTCGTGTTTGGTCATTTTCATATCCTGCCGGTGCAGAAGTTTTTGCAGAAAGAAATCCGCCCCGCCAAGAATTAAAAACGACAGACCGATTTTCAAACCGATTTCCAAAACCAAACCGAATGTATAAGCCGCGACAACATCGGGCGGTTTGGTGATCAACCGGACGACATCTTCACGCGCCGCCCACAATACATAACCGGCAACGCCCGCCGTGATCAGCATTTTCAAGATCGTTTTCCCGAGTTCGATATACGGGCGCGCTTTCAAAAACTTTTGTTTGAAACCCTCGACCGGATTTAGTTTTTCAAATTTCGGGGCAATCGATTCAAATGAGAAAATTGTTCCGATCTGCAAGTAATTTCCGAGAAAGGCAAATACCATAACCACCAAAAAAATCGGCGTCAATGCCCAAAACATTCCGCTCAAACCGCGCCAAATCACGTTATAGGCAGTTTCACTGGTAAATTGCCCCTTAAACGTAGCGGCAAATTCGACCTGATCTTTGACAGTGCCCTGCAAAATTCCGCCGATATAACCGCCGATCAGCCAAACGAGGGCAACCGTCGAGATCAGCAAAACTGCCGACGTTAAGTCCTGACTTTTGGCGACCTGACCTTTTTTCTTCGCGTCGAGAAGCCGCTTATCAGTTGGTTGTTCGGTTTTTTCTCCTGTACTTGACGACATAAATAACGGAAAACATCTGTCTCAAATGATTCAGGGGGTTCGATTTTCTATAAAAAAAGAAAATATCAACCGCAAAAAACGAATTATTTTCGGAATCCTACGATTGATTTATTTTACCTTTCGAGTTGTGTTTTTACAAATAATTTTAATATTCAATAATTTACGACCGTTCAGCCTGACAATTTGAGCATTGGCAAACTTTTCAAATTTGTAGATCGAATCAAAAAAAACCGAAGTTTTTCTGACTTTTAGTGACCATTGCCTAAAACGACGGAAAGCAGAACCTTTAAAGTTCGACGTGGAAATGATTTCCCTCATTCAAAATCGATCCGCCCATCTCCCTGACAATATTCCGCAAAGTGTTGAAATTCGCGCTCGTGCTGATGTCGAGAGCGCGGCTTCGCAAATGATCGGAAATATATGTGCCCTGCCCGACCTGATTATCGATTGTCCGCGTCATTGCCGCGACCGCTTCGCTGCGGCTTCCATTATTGTTTCGGTAAGCCGATAAAATCTGATCGACCGCCGTTTTGTTGGCATAAAGATCGTGAACATAACCCGTTCCGTGCGCCTTGATCAAATCATACATCGCCGCCGCCTGGCGTTCGGGCGGGCGAAATCCGCTCGTAATATGAAGATTGCGACCCGTTTGCTGATGGTAACGGTCGGCTAAAGTTTGCAGCTGCGGGCGGAGCGAATCGGTCATCAAAATTCCCGAATTCACGGTAAAATGTCTGCCGTTTGTCGCGGTTGAAAAACCGCCGCCGTTCGAATTTGCGCGGCGCGGGTTATCCGAAAAAAGCGTCTGGTATGTTCCTTCCCCGACCCGACCGGTTTGACTTAGCCCGTTTCGCGCCTGAAAATTTTTGACGGCGGCTTCGGTTTGCGGTCCGAATGTTCCGAAACCGGTATTGACTTGCGCCCTTGTCATATAACCGAGTTCGACCAGCCGGTCTTGAACACCTTTAGTAACATTTGCATTTTGTACGGTCGTAGTGCGACCGAGGCTGAGTTCGATTTCCCGCATCGCGCGGGCGGTCGGCGCATCGAGCCTGCCGTTTGCTTCGAGATGCGCGCTCTTCTGAAACTCTTTTAATGCGGCTTCGGTTTTGGGACCGAAAATTCCCGCGCCGGTGGCTTTTTGTGCACGCGTCATAAAACCGAGCTGAATCAAATTGTCCTGCAATTGTTCAACCGCCGGACCTCGGTTGCCGCGCTGTAAACCGGTTGATGTCGGCGGCGTGGTCGGCGGCGGATTTGTGGTCGGCGTTTGCAGTCCGAACATTTTGCGACCCGTTTGATCATCCATCAAACCGGTTGCCGGAAGATTGTTTGCTTCCTGAAAACGCCGCAGCGCGGCGGCGGTATTTCTGCCCCAGGCACCATCGGCAAAACCGCGCTGTTGATTTTCCGGCACAAACCCCGCATCGACCAATTTTTGTTGAATGGCGCGAACGCCTCCGTACATTCGCGCCGCCACGGGCGTGACGGCTTCGCCAGCCGTGATCTGCCCGTCGTTATTCCAATCAAGCGGATTTTGCTCGTAAGCGCGGGTTCCGCGTGTAAACAGAACATCATCGCTGTTCTGCCGCGCCCGACCCGATAAAACCGCCGTATATAAACCTTCCAATGAACCGAGCCGTCCGCGAAAATTCGGTTGGTCAAAATATTTTTCGACGTAACGAAGCTGTTCGGTCGAAGACATTCGTGCCAGCTCGCCGGTCGAAGTTCCCAAACCCTGCGCGGTCGAAGGTAAAAACTGGATCAAACCGGTCGCCCCGATTCCGTTTCTTTTTGCCGGGTCAAAGGTGCCGCCCGTTTCAAAACTCATCACCGCTAAAATATATTCGGGTCGCGTCCCGAGCCGCTGCGCCATATTTTCCACGCCGTTCAAAAATTCGGTTGTCACGAAGCGATTATTTCTGACACCCTGAATCTGATTGTAATCAAAGCGGTTTGCAGTGTTTGCATCAAAAGTGTTGTTCAAACCGGTTTGGAGAATTTTGTTGCGGTCAACGAGATTTCTTTCAATCGGCGAGCTTCCGTCAGTCAGCGGTTGGTTATCCGTTTTAAAAAACGAATTGCCATTTGTTTTTGAACCATTATCATTTGTTTCAACGCCCGATGTTTGAATAGTTTCCTGCGCGGAAGTGTTTGAGCCAACCTTCATCGTTTTTCCCCTTAAAATATTTTTTTACAGCACTTGTCAGTAATTATCGGAAGCTTGCCGCAAAAGTTTCCCGATTTTTACGGATTTCAGTCCTTTAAACAAAAAGTTGAACATTTCGGTTGCCTCCGAAATGTTCAACTTGAACTATTTATAAAATTGATCCTTAGTTTATTTTAAACGCTGCAAAATGTTCAGGATCTTGCGGTGCATAAACGGGTCTTTCGAAATATAATTGCTTAGGTCTTCGGAGATTTTTTTGCCCTGTTCGGAATCGCGGACATCCTCTTTGAGACGCGAGTTGACTAAAGACTGCGCCGATTCGCGAACGGCTGACAACGCATCTTCGGGCGAATCGAGATTTGAATTCGACGCGATTTGCTGAAACGCCGATCGCGTCGGGTTGTCGGATTTTTCGTTGGCTCCGGCTTGTTCGAGCTGTCCGGCGGCTTCTGCCAGAGCGGCTTCGAAATTTTTATCAATCTTCCCGCCGCGTTGTAATTCATCTTTTCCGCCGAGCGGGTCGAGCGATTCGGCGCCGCTGCTGAGAGGTGAACTTGTTTTTTTTACAGACATTGCTTTTATCCTCAAACTTTTTAGCGAAATTATAATGAAAAATAAACTTTTTGTTAATCCGAAAATCAAATATTCCTGATAAAATTCAAACGCGCCTTAAAAAACTTGCGCCCACAATTCAATTATCGTCATTATTCGCCAAGAGTTTCTCGTTTTAGGTTCGCGAATTTCGCCAACCGCTACCAAAAAAATATTTTACAATTTCCCAAATTTTCAGGAAACTATTTTCGACTTTGGACGAAAACTTATTTCAAGGAAGAATTTTTGGAGGAACGCTCGGATGGGTTTGAGTTTGAAAGGCATCGCGGGAGATCTCGGCAGGGCTTTGCTGAAACCGCTTGAATTGGGCAATTCGCTGAGAGAAAATATTCAAAACGAAGTATTGAAAGATGTCGAAACGCTCGGCAATTTTGCCGGTAATCCAGCCGAAAGTCTGGGCGATATTTTTGCCTCGCGAATGGGACTAGCCACTTCGCTCAATCCACTGAGCCTTCGCTTGCAACCCGATGAACCGCGGACGGATAAAGAATTCGACGGTCATTTTGTCGGTGCCAACGGGCAAACCTTTGCGCCGAACACGCCGCTCGGCGAAATTCCCGGGGTCAATCCGCAAGGCGGCGTGCGCAATAACGAAACCTTGATCTATGTCAACGGAATCCGCACGAACGTCGCGGGACAAACCAATAGTTTACAGGCGATTGCCGACAGTACCGGTTCGCGCGTGGTCGGCATCCATAATTCGACGGAAGGCTTCGGAACGGATATTCTGCAAAGTCTCGGCGATAAACTGGACATCGGCAATAATCCGGCGGTCGATACGCTTGCCGATATGGTTTACAACGAATTGCGCGCCGGACGCGATGTCCATCTGATGGCTCATTCGCAGGGCGCGATCATCACGAGCCGCGCTTTGCAGGACGTCAAAAACCGTCTGATGCTCGAAGACGGAATGTCGCGCCGCGATGCCGAAGCTTTGATGAACAATATCAAGGTCGAAACTTTCGGCGGCGCTTCGCGGCGGTTTACCGACGGTCCGCAATATGTTCATTATGTCAACCGCAATGACGCGGTGCCGCAGGCTTTCGGACTTCGTTCGTGGCTCAATCCGTTCGCCCACGCGGGACGTGACGCGCAAACACATTATTTCCGCGACGGCAAACCATTTGTTTCGCACGGATTCGAAGAATTTTATCTGCCCCAAAGAGTTCCGTTCGACGAGGCGCGACAAGGTAATTTTAATTGATGTAGAATCTTTGAATGACCAAAGAGGAAGCAACACAACAAATCGAGGCTTTTTTCCGCCGGCTTGGCGAAAAAGCCTCTTTTTTTGACGAGAAAACGTACGTCGAAGCGCGGATCGGCGAAACCGTGGTCGGTTTTGAATATGATGAAACGGAAGAAATTTTATCCGCCCAAGCCTTGATCTATCGTTTTCGCAAAGAACCGCAGGACAAAGTTCTCGACGCGGTTTTCGGGGAAGAAACCGAAGCCAATAACGGCGGCGGGCGGGTTGTTTTCAACAGCGAAAATTTTGCTTTCTATCTGCAAAAGGATTTTACCGAAAAAATTGCCGAAGAAGTTTTTTTTAGCCAAATAAACGAGCTTGCCCAGGCAAGTCTGCGTTGGAACAGCGAAATTCTAGTGAATGCCGCCGAAAAAGCAAACAATTAGTTTCAAGTCCGAAATCCCAAGCATCAGGTCTCAAGTTAAACACGAACTTTACTTAAGACTTGGGACTTGAGACTTGGAAAGTGGGACTTGAGACTTAAACAAATTACAGGAAACTTTCCGCATTTCCAACCGATAACTTTAAAAAAGATTTTTTTTATAATTTTGTAAAATTTTTCGGAGGAGAAAATGGTCTATAAAGTTGACGGCGGCGGCGTATCCAGCACACGCAGAGAAGAACCTGTAATCAAAAAAACGGAAGTCAAACCAAGTGTAACCCAAACTGAAACACCCCAGACAAATGCGGCGGTTTACACAAACCGCCGCGACAACATCAATCAGGCAAATATTTTGCGGGTCAAGCTGAACGCGCAAATTGCCGCACCGGTCACTCAAACCACTCCGACGATCACACCGCAGGAAGCCGAACAAAAGGCTGACGAAATAATCAAACAAAACGGCGGAAAAGGAAATCTCGACACGGAAGGCGTCGGACGCGATCTGGCGGAAATCGCCAAAACCAATCCGGCTGATGCCTGGGCAATCACGCAGGCAATGCTCGGCGATTCGATCGATCAAGGCGGTCGGGGAAAGATCGAAGAAAATGACAAAGACGAAATCGCCCAAAGCTTCGCACAAAATCTAACGGACGGCGAGCTAAAAACGATCGGCGAAAATTCGGGCGGCAAAGCGATGCTCGAAAGATTTCGCAATCATCTGCTTGCCGGCAATGTTCACGACGACGAACGCGCCGATGCTTTGCGGCTTGAAACTGCCGCGAAAGGCTATGCACCGCCGAAATTGACGGGCAATCCCGAAGAAGATATCAAAACCATTGCCGGCGATTTGGCGAAAATTCCGCCCGACAAACGTGACGATTACCTGCTGGAAGTCATGAGTTATGGACAATACGGCAACGAAGTTTTGCAGCGAGCCGGATTATTAAACGATAGTGAACGCGATCTATTGGCGACTTCATTGAACGACGCCTACCGGCAAGATCCCGCAACAGTCAGCCGTATTTTGAACCAAACGCTCGATAATCCCGAACTGTTACCGATCGGTATACAAGACGGTTTGGCAGACGTCATCAGCCGGACAGGCAATGACGCGCTGATTGCCGGTTACGCCAAACATGCGATGGATATTTCAAACAGCGGCGTAAATGATCCGTATATTGACACCTCTGGCGTTAATGCGCTGACCGCACTCGGCGGAATGTCGCCCGACGGTTTACGCAATTTTATTAATTTCGGCTCCGCCACGCCGCCGCGTTACGGCAGTCCTTCGACCATCGGCGATTACATCAAGCAGAATAACGAAAACTTCTACAAAATGCTGGACGGCACGATTGAAAATTACCAGCCGTGGATTACCGGTCGCGCAGTTGAAAATTTACTAAACAAAGCATCGCAGATGACGAACGCGGACGGAAAACTGAGTTCCGAAGCACTGCGTATTTTCAGCGATGTCGTGCCGCGTTTCGGCGACGAGGTTTTCGCCAACGGCGCGATCAGTAAGTTTTTCACCGATCATTCTGATCAAATTCTCGAATCGCTTTTACAAACCGAAGAAGGGCAAAACGTTCTGCAGCGGTATTTCAAGAACACTTTATTCTCAACCGACACGCCGCCGGATGTGCGGACGAAGATCGAGGACGCGATTGCAAAATACGTCGGCGATCAGGTGGCTAATGCCGGAACAAATTCGGCGACCGTCGGTGATAAGATCGGCGAATTGCTCGGCACGATTCAAGCCGCCGGTCGCGAAGCGCTCGCCGATGCATCGGACGCTGAAAAAGATAAAATTCAAGAATTTACAATCGGCGTGTTGGGCAAAGCCGTCGGCGCTTTGGTCGGAAAAGGCGTCACAGCTTTGGGAACGGCGGCGGGCGGTCCGGGCGGAACGGCTGCCGGTCTCGCCGCCAACGCGATAATCGGACAGATTCTCGGTAATGTTTTCAAGGTTTCCGACCCTGATCCCGAAGCCTTGGCGGAACAATTTATCAAAGACTTAGCCGCCGCCGGCGGTGACATTAATCTCGGCGAAAATCTTCTTGAAGGTTTGAACGATAAGTTCAACCAGGTTATTGATCAGCTGAACGCCGAAATCGAAAAAACTACTGATCCGGCGATCAGAGAACAACTCGACGAAGCACGCACGCGGCTCGAACAAATGCTTCGCTCAATGAACGACAGCTACCAGATCAAACTCAACGATTAATCGAGTTTCGAAATGAAAAAACAAAACGTGCCTTTTGTTCGTCGAACAAAAGGCACGTTTTGTTTTTTTTTCCAAATTTTATTTGAATCGGCGCGGATTACAAAAACACCATGATTTATGAACGGTGCTAAAAGATCTGGATCAATTTTTGAATCGCAATATCCGCAGGCATCGCTTCCATGGTGCTTTGCCGCAGAAACTTATTGACGGCGTCGATCTTTGAGATCGCGTAATCGGTTTTCGGATCGCTTCCCTTTTTATACGCGCCGATCAAGATCAAATCTTTCTGCGCTTCATAGGTTGCCAAAACCTCACGGAGTTTGCCCGCCGATTCGAGATGCGGCACGGCGGCAATCCCGCTCATCACGCGCGAAACCGATTCGTTGATATCGATCGCCGGATAATGATTCTGTGCGGCGAGCTTGCGCGACAAAACAACGTGTCCGTCAAGAATCGAGCGCGTTTCGTCGGCGATCGGTTCGGTCATATCGTCGCCTTCGACCAAAACTGTATAAAACGCCGTGATCGAACCTTTATCTGAATTTCCCGTCCGCTCCAATAGTCGCGGAAGCTCGGAAAAAACCGACGGCGGAAAACCAGAGCGCGCCGGCGGTTCGCCCGCCGCCAGCCCGACTTCGCGTAAAGCCCGCGCAAAACGCGTCACCGAATCCATCAAAAACAATACTTTTTTGCCCTGATCGCGAAAATACTCGGCGATTGCCGTCGCGACATAGGCGGCTTTCATCCGAATCAGCGACGGTTCGTTGGAAGTAGCAACGACGACGACCGAGCGTTTGAGACCTTCATCGCCCAGATCCTGTTCGAGAAAATCGCGCACCTCCCGCCCGCGTTCACCGATCAGCGCAATAACGTTGATTTCGGCTTCCGTATTTCGTGCAAGCATTCCCAAAGTCGTCGATTTTCCGACACCCGCAGCGGCGAAAATGCCGATCCGCTGACCTTCGCCGACCGTCAAAAGCCCGTCGAGCGCCCGAACGCCGGTTTTTAATTGTTTTGTCACCCGCTGGCGCTTCATCGGGTCGGGCGGTCGCGCCGAAACGATCTTATCGACCGCGTCTTCGATCGCGCCTTTGCCGTCGATCGGTTCGCCGAGCCCGTCAACGACTCTGCCGAGCAAACCTTCGCCAACACGGATCGTCAACGAAGTTCCGGTCG
The DNA here is from genome assembly GCA_902826505.1 of uncultured Acidobacteriota bacterium. Taxonomy (GTDB): domain Bacteria; phylum Acidobacteriota; class Blastocatellia; order Pyrinomonadales; family Pyrinomonadaceae; genus JAFDVJ01. Next base: position 183 of record CADEFG010000117.1, on the reverse strand, counting down.
GCACGACTTCAGCGCCCATCGCGACATCCGAAACATCGCCGAGCGGCATCAGAATAACTTCACTGCCGCGAAATCCGACAACTTCAGCCCGCAAAACTTTCGCCCGGTGCGGTGAATGAATCAAACAAAGCTCACCGACGCGCGCGCCCGGCACGGCGGCGCGAATTAGCAATCCGATCAGTT
>CADEFG010000116.1 GCA_902826505.1 uncultured Acidobacteriota bacterium | reverse complement strand
AATTGCCGATGTCGTAAATTGTTTGGTGATTGAGGCGATGTAAAACTTTGTGTTGCTCGTAACCTTTTTGTTTTTTTTCAAATCTGCCCAACCGTAACCCTCATCGAGCAAAATTTTATTTCCTTGGGCGACCAGAACCGTTCCTGAAAATCCTTTGGCAGCGGTTATTTCGTTCAAATAATTATCAAGTTTGAGACGCAGATTTTTCTGGGCTTGAATGCTTGAAAACAAACCGAGTAATAAAAATGAAAATTGTAAAATCAGCCGATGATTTATCTTCATGGATTGACTCGTTCGGCAAAATGGTCTTCGCCGCGATAGCGCAAATTTACTTTTGTGGCTTTGCCTTTTTCATCCAACGTGAAAATCACTTTTCCGTCCCTGAAAGGAAAGTAAAATTCGGTCGGCGAAAGCGGGATCAAACCGGCGGCAAACTGGAGTTGTCCGTTTGGATCTTTCAGATAGGCGGACAAATAATCCGGCTCGTTTTGAATCGTCAGTGAACTGCCGCCAGCCGTTTTATAGTTTCCTTCGAGCGCCGCGATCTGCTGTTTGCCAAGCTCGATGACCCTGCCTCTGACGGGCATATCAAACGGTTTGCCGAGCGTGATCGCCGAAATATCGCGCGCGACAACGCTCATTCGCGTATGGTCGAGATTCGAGAAAATAATGATGGTTATTTTGTTGTCGGGGAATTTGATAAATTCCGACAGATAACCGGGCAAAATTCCGTTATGCCGAAACCGTTTTTGTTCGAAATCGGTATCGATAATCCAGCCGAACCCGTATGGCGGCGAAAATATTTCCGCCCGCTCTTCGGCGGAAACAAAACCGCCGCCGTCCATCATGCGGCTCCAGCGCCACAGATCGTCAACCGTGCTGTAAAGAAATCCGTCGCCGTGCGGCGGCGTGAGCGTCAGTTGCGGAAGTTTTTTGAGATTCTCGCTCGTCAAAGCGAATCCGCCGAGACGTTTTTCCCACGTCAGTTCGGTCTTTGGAGCATAGCCGTGCGCCAAATTTCGGGTTGATTTTTGGATTCCCAAAACGCCCGACTGTTTCATTCCGGCGGGTTTGAGAATCTTTTTCGCGACATATTCCGCAAACGGCATTCGCGCGGCTTTTTCGACGATAAAACTCAAAATTATATACGCCGTGTTGCTGTATTTAAACTTTTCGCCCGGTTTGAAATCGAGCGGTAACTGGCGGGCATTTTCAACGATTTTGCGGGAAGAGTTCGGCTCAGTCATAAACTCGAAATATTTGTCCGAGCCTAATTCGAGCGCGCTTTCATAATCGGGAATGCCCGAAGTGTGGCGGATCAGATTTTCGATCGCGACCGGTTTCCACGCGTCGGGACAATCCGCCAAATATTTGCAAACGGAATCGGTTAATTGAAGCTTTCCCTCGTTTTTTAACCGGAGCGCGGCAAACGCCGTGAACATCTTCGAAACGGAAGCAATTTCCTGCCGGGTTTCTGCCGTGTAGGGAATTTTCTTTTCAACATCCGCCAAACCGTAACCCTTTCTAATGATTATTTGGTTGTCTTTGGCAACCAGAACCGCGCCGCTGAAATTCCCCATTTCCGTCCGAATAGAAAGATATTTGTCAATATTTTCGGCGATCTTGCTTTGCTGCGCGTAAGAAATCGCCGAAGAAAAAACGCCGAACCAAATTAAACCGGTAAATAAACTGATGGTTCTTTTCATATTTCGTGTTTTCTAAATTCAATTAAAAAAATCCGAGGCTAATTTTTCGCCGCCTCAATGGTTTTGCCGCCGGCAACGATCGTCAGCACGGTTTTGTTATTTGAAGTTTGCTTAAATTTTAGCCGGATCGGTTTGGCAAAACTCAAATGCCAGCCCGCCAATTCATTTTGAGAAATTGTCTGAAGCGGCGTCATTCCCGGATTCGGAATGCCCTCGCCGCCGATCGCGATGATTTTTCCGTCCTTCCAATGCAGGCGAAAAAGATGATTCTGTTTCTCGTAATTCATCCTGACGAATGTTGTCGGCGTAGAATTATCGCCCCACCAATCGATAACCGTGCCGAGAATTTGAAAGCCTTTGAACGCGCCTTCTTTTGTCTCCCAATCCTCCATTCGTTTTTCAAGATATGTTTGAAAGCGTTTGGCGGCATCTTCTTTTTCAATCACGGCTTTGAATGCCCCGAAGTCTTTTTTAACGATTCCTTCAACGATCGCGTTCGCTTTTTTGGCGGCTTCTGCAAAGCCCGGATGCGGCGCAGGTTGCGTCAGCAAATCGGTTGCGTCCTGCCCGACCGCGAGCGCAAACAATTGCCCGAATTGTTCTTTTATTTCAAGCGTTCCGCCGGACGGCAAACGGTATGCGCCTTCAAAATTTTTGAGATTTTGCGTGTTCGGTTTAATAAATTTGGCAGTTTGCGGCGGCGGAATCTTTTCGCCGAAAACAAGACTGGTAATTTTCTTGCCGATCAAATTCGAATAATTGCCGATGTCGAAATAATAACCGGAATTTGACAGGACAATAACGCATACATTTTTTTCGGGAAACCATCGAAGATGCGCAGTGAAACCGAAATCGTTGCCGCCGTTATGCCCGATTGTTTGACCGCGCGAGGTTTGCCTGATTTCCCAACCGTAGCCGTAATCGCTGCGATCGGGCGTGAACATCTTCTTTTTGGCTTCATTCGAAAAAATCGCCGTGCTTTGCAACGCTTGAAACCACTTAAACATCTCCGGCGCGGTCGAAAGAATTCCGCCGTTGCCCAAAAGATTCCAATATGGTCCTTGTTCAGACCAGACGTGATCGAAAGGCGTTTTTTCGTCCTTGCCGAGAACATAGCCGTGCGGCAGAGAAGATTTATCGAATTTCGGAATAACATAACCCGTGTGGGTCATCCCGGCAGGTTTGAAAAGATTTTCGTTCAGAAAAGATTCATAATTTTGCCCCGAAACCTTTTCGACGATCGCGGCAAGCACGCTGTAGCCCGCGTTTGAATATGAATATTCGCTGCCGGGATTAAAATCGAGCGGTGACTTTAGAATTCGTGTGACGGTTTCATCGCGCTCCGATTTTTCATAATCGCCGCCCGAATATTCGGGAAAGCCGGCGGTGTGCGTAAGCAATTGATGGATCGTGACCGGCGCTTTGTCTTCGGGGACGCCGTCTAAATATTTGCTAATAACATCGTCCGTTTTCAACTTTCCCTGCATTTCCAATTTCAAGATCGCGGCGGCGGTAAATTGTTTGGAAATCGAACCGATATCGAAAACTGTCGTGATTTTATTCGGTATGTTCCGACTCTGATCCGCCATTCCGTAAGCTTTTTGAAATACAACTTTTCCGTCAGCAGCGACTAAAACAACGCCCGCAAAGCCAAAATCAGCCGCCTGCTTTAAATATTCGTCAAGATTTTTATCAAGATTTGCCTGGCTGATTTGCCCGAAGCCGTTTGCGACAAACAGCCCAAGTATTACACCGATCAATAAGATTTTCTTCATACTAAATTCCTTTTAATCTTCGCAAAGCCGCGACCGATGACGGATAAGTCGGGTCGATCTTCAAAGCCTTTTCGTAATTTTTGATGGCTTCCGCTTTGTTTCCCTGATTTTCGTAGGCATCCGCGAGACTGTCATAAACGTTTGCCGATTCGGGATAAAGCTCCGTGTTGAGCTTGAACATCTCGATCGCTTCATCGATTTTTTGCAGCGCGATCAGGCGATAGCCAAACGAATTTATTTCCGCTTCGATGCTTTGATAAATATTGAGCGGGTTGTTTTTATACTCGAGCGCCCGGCTTCGGAAAGATTTCAGATCGTTTGCCTCGAATAATTCGAGCGCGATTTCGCGCAGAGATTTTTGCGGTTTGTAATTTAAAACAGCCTGCATTGCCGTATCAATATTGTTCGCGTAATCGGCAAACGTCAGATCGGCGGCGACGTTCGGAGCAGTCCATTGACGGCGGTCGAGTTCGCCCATATTTTGCCACCAGAGAGTTGACGCGCTCAATCCGATCTTGCTATTCGGCAGGGTAAATCTTCGCGCGTCGCCATACATATTGACGTAGCTCGCGGTCGGTTCGCCGACAAAAGTTGCTTTCGTGTAGGTTTCCAGAGAATTGACCAGATTTTGCGCGGCGGAAAATGTCTGCCGCCCGATGATGACGAATAGTTTCCCTTTTTGATCGATTCTTTCGAGCTGGATAATTCCGCGAATGATTGCCGGAACCAACCCGTTGTTGCCGCCGCCGTTGAGCCGCAAATCCAAAACGAATTTCTCCATCCCGGTCGTTTTGGCGGCGTCCACCGCTTCCTGAAAAAACTGCGCGAGCGTTTTGTCGTCGCGGTTCAAAACCTGATTGATCTGGACATAAAAGACTTTCGCCGTTTTGTCATATTCGAACCAAAACCGTTCGCTGTCATTCTTTATCCAGAGCGGCGTCGGATTGGTTGAATTATTCCGCGCGTCTATCCAGTTTTTCCGAAAATTATGGTCAAACATTTCCTGAAAAGAAATTGTCGTTTTCGGTTCGAGCGTGATGGTTTTGCCCAGCTTTTCAAGCGTCAGCTCGATCTTTTCGCCGCTCTTGACAATGCCGATCGCCTGCAAAACTTCCGGTGAAACCAGATAGAACGGAGCGAGATTTTTCGCGCCCATTTCGTTGTCTTTCGGAATGTACGGGCTGATCATCTGAAACGCTTTTTCAACCGGCGTATTTCCGATTTTGATGACCTTTCCGCCGACCATATCTTTATATTCGCCGCTTGCCGACTGGACAAAAAAGCCTTCCTTAAAAAGATAAATCCTGATCGGAAAAGCCCGAAAATTCAGCGTCGGTTCAACGAGCGGGATCATCGAAGTATGCCCGTCGCGAACCATTGCGACAAGCCGGGCAAATTCCAAAGCGATTTGGTATTGGCTGAGCGTCGGAATTTTTAGGTCTAAATCTTTGACCGCTTTTTCAAAATCTTCGCGTTTTAATTTATGAAATAGATTTTTATGGCGTTTCGGCAATTCGGTCGCCAGAAATTGCAGATCTTCGCGCCATTGTTCGGCGGTCAGATTCGCGCCTGCGTTTTTTGACGGCAAAGTTTGGTTTTGCGCCAGAGCGAAACCTGCAAAAATCAAGATCCATAAAATTCCATAGACAAATTTTTGTTTCATAGATTCCTTTCAACCTTTTAAAATTATCGGATTTTCTCTATAAATACTGGTTGTTTCACCGAAAGGTTTCCGCCGCTGCCAAATCAAGCAAAAAGTTTTTCCGGAATTTATAAAAAAGATACTTACGGAACGAACGCGCCCGGAACGGGCAGGTCGCCCGCAGTTCCGAAAGTCGTGATCAAAATGGTTGATGAAGAACGGTTTGAAAACCAAGTCTGATTTGACGGGCGAAAAACCGTCAGGTCAAATTTCCCGTCGCCATCATAATCGCCCGGCGCGGCTAAATCGCCCGCGGTGCCGAAAGGTGCCGAGAAAAAACTGCCGTCTTCCGAACGAAGGATGAACCATTCACCGCTCGATGGTCGGAAAAAAGCGATGTCTGCCCGACCATCGCCGGTATAATCGCCCGGCACGGGTTTGTCCGCAGAAGTCCCGAACTGCGCCGCGACCACCTGATTATTTGAGCTTTTTTGATGCCACCATTCGCCGGCGGCGGGGCGAAAAATGGCGATGTCGGATTTCCCGTCCCCGTCGTAATCGGCAACGACCGGCAGATCGCCCGCCGCGCCGAATTGCTGAATCGTTATTCCGCCGCCCGAGCGCAGGATAAACCAGGTCGCCGTCGCGAGGCGAAAAACCGCGGCGTCCGCCTTGCCGTCGCCGTCAAAATCGGAAGGCGCGGGAATGTCGCCCGCCGCCCCGAACGGGAACGAGAAAAACGAACCGTCTTCCGAACGAAGCACAAACCATTCGCCGGTCGCAGCGCGCCAGAAAGCAATATCGGTTTTGCCGTCGCCCGTAAAATCGGCGGGTGTGATCTTATCAGAACTTGTTCCAAACTGCGCGGCGATAGTTTGCGAACTCGAACTGCGGCTCAACCACCATTCGCCGACCGCCGGGCGAAAAACGGAAATATCGGTTTTCGAATCGCCGTCAAAATCAAAAGGCTTTGCCGAATTTATCACCGGCGCCGGACAAGTCGTCACAAAATCGCCGCAATTATAGCCGTCGAGAAAAGCCGCCGAACGGAAAATCGAACTCAACAAACTCGCCACCGGCACGGCATTAACGGTGCGGGCGGTTAATCTGCCGGTCGCGCTCGCGTCTTGTTTGAGCCAGCGGTCAAACCAACCTTGCGTGTAATAATGCAGCAGATCGTGCTGCGCGACGGTTCCCGTATCGCTCCACCAAAAATGCGTCGCGTTTTTGATGACGACTTCCATCGTCGGCTGTCCCGCCGTTTTCCAATGTTCGAACGCCGTTTTTTTCGCGTCTGCCGAACGTCCGTCGTTGCAGGTTTCCGAAGCCTGTCCCATCGCCGGAACGCGCGCGGTGCGAACCGTGGTCGGTGTGCCGATACAATTTGAAGAACCCGCATCGCCGTTTTCGCTCAAAACCAGATTATCCCAGCCGACATACGCCCGAACGCGCGTGTCCTGTTCCTGCGTGATGCTCAAGGCAAACGCGCCGAGCGACCAACCGGCAACGCCGATCAAATTCGTATTCGTACTGCTCAAAAAAGGATTCGATGCCGAAACCGCGTAATCGATTCCGCTGCGTGCGCCGTTGTCGTAAGAAGCCGTACTGTTCGGCAATTCGGGTTTGACGGCGATCACGACATAACCACTCGCGGCAAGCCGCTGCGCCGCCCATTCGACGGTCGTGATCGGCGAACCGCCGCCGCCGGGAAGAATCGCGACAAGCGGACACGGCGCGGTTTGCAGCGCGGCGTTTGGCGCAAATATTTTGGCTTGGAGCGCCGCGCCGCCGCCGCGTTGCGGAATCGTCACGTTTTGCGTGCGAATGATGCCGCCGATGCCGCCGCAATTTATGGTTTGCGCCGCCGCGTCGGCAGCGAAAATTCCCGTTACGAGAAAAAGAAAAATGACTGCTTTTTTCAGATGATCCGATGTTTTCATAAAATTAAATCTCCTTTGCCGCACGTTCAAACCAAACAAACCGAAGTCAAACAAACAAAAGGCATGGCGCCGTTCAGATAAAAAGAATGAATCTTCTTTGAATCGATCCAGGAATAGATTTCCGCCGGTTCCTGACAAACCAGAAAAGCGGCGTCCGCCGGCGGCAGCAGGCTGACCTCGCGCCCGCATTCTTCGCAAAATGCGCGGATAAAAAAGCGGCGCCGTTTGATGGTCCTGACTTCGTGCGTTTCGATAAAAAATCTGGTGCGAATTTTTGCCACGGCGTTCTCCGATGAAACTTTTATTGCTGAAAACTTGTAAAACCCGGTAATAGTTTTTAAAATGAGGCGAACCGGAGGGGTTATATTTCGGTTTGATTCTCTTGCGGATAAATCCAACCTTTTCTCAGCTGTTCGCCTCGGTAGTCGAATCTATCTTGAAACCAGTGTGAAGTCTTGAAAGATTTCTAAAATTCAGTGTGAAATTTTTGTCAAAGATTTCTAAAAAGCAGTATGAGCAATAAAACGAACCGTTTATATGAATTCGATAATTTCCGCGCCGACCCGTCGCAAAAATGTCTGTGGTTTGGCGCCGAGCTGGTGTCGCTGACGCCGAAGGCTTTCGAAACGCTGCTCGTTTTGATCGAACATAAAGGCAGAGTCGTCGATAAGGAAACCATTCTGAACCGCGTTTGGGAAAACACGTTTGTCGAAGAATCAACCTTGACGCAAAATATCTCGACTTTAAGAAAAACGCTCGATTCGCTCGACGGCGGCAAACAATTTATCGAAACCGTGCCGCGCCGCGGTTACCGTTTTGTCGGCAATGTTCACGAAATTATCCATGATGAAGAAATCGTCGTCCTCGAAAGCCGCACCAAAACCGAGATCGTCGCCGAACAGGAATTCATTCACGATTCGGCGGACGCCGTCAGCGACACGAATTTACAGCCTTTCCGAAAATCCAACACTTCTTTTTTAACAAAAGGGAAAACTATTACGGCTTTGGGAATATTGATTTGTCTGGCGGTTTTAACCGGAGTTTTCGCGGGAATTTATAATCTTTATCAGCCGAAAGCTTCGTTCGATGAAAAATTTACGCAGATCGAAATAACCAAACTGGCTTCGAGCGGCGATATTTCCAAAGTCGCGATTTCGCCCGACGGAAAATTTATCGCGCTCGTCGAAAAGAAAAACGGCTTGCAGACACTTTATCTGCGGCAGCTCGGCAATCCGAAAACGATCGAAATAATTCCGCCGACCGCTGACGAATTTATCGGCGTGACTTTTTCGCCCGACAACGCGTTTATTTATTACGCCGCGTATCAAAAATTCGAGGCGGTTCCGCCGTATTCGCTCGGGATTTTATACAAAGTTCCGATTCTCGGCGGGACGCGGCAGGAAATGGCGAAAGACGTCGACAGCCCGATCGCTTTTTCGCCGTCGGACGATAAAAAATTCGCTTTTGTCCGCCAACATCCGAGCGCGCGCGAATCGACAATCGTCATTTTCGACTGCGCGGGTGGCGGCGAAGTAAAATTAGCCGCGCGCAAATGGCGCGAAAGATTTTCTTCCGACGGTCTTTCGTTCTCGCCCGACGGAAAATTTATCGCGAGCGCGGTTTATAATTCGGAAAATTTAATGGAATTGATTGCGGTCAACACCGCCAACGGCGACCAAAAATCTTTTCTGCCCGAAAATTTCAAATGGATCGGGCAAGTTTCGTGGCTCGTGGACGGAAGCGCCGTCGCCTTTGCGCTTTTCACGGAAAAATCGCCGAATCTGACCGACGAAATCTGGCTCGCTTCGTTTCCCGACGGAAAATTGCGGCAAATCACCAGCGGCGTCAACGGTTTTTACGGAATCAGCACGACCGCCGATTCCGATTCGATCGTGAGCGTCAGATCGAATCGCGTGGCGAGCTTGGCGATCACTTCGGGCGGCGATCCGCAAAACGCTGCGCTCGTCAACAAAAGCATCAGTGACAACACTTTGACGCGGCTTGCGATGAGCTGGACACCGGACGGAAAGATCGTCTATACAACCTCGCAGGGCGGAAATTCCGATATTTGGCTCGTCAATTCCGACGGCGCGAATCCCGCGCAGCTGACCGCGAACGCGCAATCAAACACCGAACCAATCGTTTCGGCAGACGGAAAATACATCTTTTTTATCTCAAACCGCACAAATACCCAAAACATCTGGCGGATGAACGCGGACGGGACAAACCTCAAACAAATCACAAATCTGCCGAATGTCGGTTCGCAGACGCTCGCGCCCGACGGCAAAACCGTTTATTTCACCGCCGAGACCGACCGGATTTCACAGCTCTGGGAAATTTCGTCCGATGGCGGCGGCGAACCCAAAATTTTCAGCCAGCTTCCGATCAGCAACCCGCAAATTTCGCCCGACGGAAAATTTATCGTTTGTCTTTCGCCCGACAAAAACAACGGCAGAAAAATAATGATGACGATCATTTCCGTCACGGAAAAAGAGATCGTCCGCCAATTTGAAAATCCTTCAAAGTCGGAAGATTTAAATTTTTCGTGGAGCGCTGACGGCACGGCGTTTTCCTACAAAATCACGCAAAACGGTGTTTCGAATATCTGGCTTCAAAGCCTCGCAGAAAATGCGCCGAAACAGATCACGCAATTTTCAACCGACGAAATTTTCCGTTTCGCGTGGTCGAAAACCGGCGACCGGCTCGCTTTTGAAAAAGGCGCGATCATCAATGAGATCGTGTTGATAAAAAATTCGCCCGCAAGGTAAAGTTATTCAAAATCAAAAAAGACAACTCCGAAATTCGGAATTGTCTTTTTATTTTGAGGAGCAAATGATGAGCAGTTAGATTGAAGCGACTTCGATCCGGTTTTCGCTTAACAAGAAAAACGTCTGCGGCTTTTTGCCTTTTTCATTGTTTCTATTGTTATTATTTTTGTTTTCGTTGTTTCTCGGCGGTTTCTTTTCTTCCGGTTTGATTTCAACGCGTTCTTTCGGTGCTTTTTTCTTTTCTTCAGGTTGCTGCTGCGCCGAAGCTGTCAGCGCCAAGCCGATCGTCAAAACTGCCGCAAATAATATTTGTTTCAAAAGTTTCATTTTTTCCTTTCCAAATCGGGATTTCGGGGAAAGACACCGTTTCCTTTGTTGCAATTTTCCGCTTCCGCGATGCCTTTAAAATCGGTGTAGCAAAACGTCTTTCTAATTTTGAACTCCAATTATGAAAGATGTTCGCTATCGCTCACTATACCGATTGCCGATTATTTCTGATAAATAATGCGCCCG
>CADEFG010000115.1 GCA_902826505.1 uncultured Acidobacteriota bacterium | reverse complement strand
TCGCGCCGCGCTTTTGACGCAATCGAATCTGACGCATCGCGAGCTGCGGACATTTATTTTGAGCGGTTTGGAATTACCCGAGGAAATTTATTAACAGATGGCGACTTTTCGTGTTCCAATTTTAATCTGGCAAAACTTTAACGGTTCTTACGACGCGCAAGCCGTGACGGGCGACGAGTATTTTCCGCCCGCCGCTTTTTCCGAACGGCGCGAGACTGCCGTTGCCGAGGTCAAGGAATATCTGCAATGGCAGTTTGAGAACGAATGGTGGCGCGAAGCGGAGGAACTCGAAGAATTAGAGCTGACGGAATTCCGCGTCGAGATTCGTCCCGAATACAAGGCGAAAATTCACGAGGAAGCCGAAAAGAAAAAGCGCCGCCGCGAACCGAAAACACGCACTTTTACGAGTGAAGAGTTTGTCCCTCTGCGCGTTGCCTGCGTTCATTGGAAAACCGAGAACGGCAATTATTCCGCCGTTTTGCCGCTGCTCGACATCGAATTTTTCTACGACCGCGAAAGCGAATTGAAAAATCTCGTCGTCCTTAAAGTTCAGGAAACCCTGCGCGGTTCGTCGCCGCTCGCTTTGACGAAATATCTGCCGCCAAAGGAAATCGCGCTCGAACAACTGACGTTTCAGGCGCGGCGCCGGGCGCGGCAAACCGAATCTTTCAAAGAAACGCCGAATCTGCTGGCAATTGCCGAACCGCTCGGCGCCAGGGATTTGACGCGCAAAATCTCCAAACCTTACGAACGCGAAGCGGAAGTTTTCGATCTTGTTCAAAGGCTCGCCGGGGAAAAAGCGAGCGTCATTCTACTTGGCGAAAACGGTGTCGGGAAAACGACCGTTCTCACCGAAGCCGTCCGGCAGATCGAGAAGGATTTATTGAAAAATCAAAGCGCAGACGAAGATTTCGATCCCGAAACGGACGAGAAAAATCCGCGTCACCGTTTTTGGCAGACGAACGGCGGGCGGATTATTTCGGGCATGAAATATCTCGGGCAATGGGAAGAACGCCTCGAAGCGATCATCGCCGAACTTTCCGATATTGACGGCGTGTTATGCGTCGAAAATCTGCTCGATCTGGTTCGTTACGGCGGACGCGCGCCCGAAGAAAGCCTGGCGGCGTTTCTCGTCCCTTACTTGCAGCGCGGCGAGATCCGGATCGTCTCGGAAGCGACCGCTTCGGAACTCGACGCTTGCCGGCGGCTGCTGCCGCAGTTTGCCAATCTTTTTCAAATCGTTCGCTTGCCGGAATTTACCGCCGATCAAGCCCTGACGGTGCTGACGCGAATCGCCGAAATAAACGCGCGAAACTTGCAGATCGAATATTCGGCGGGCGTGACGAATCTAGTTTACAGACTTTTTTCGCGCTTTCTGCCGTATCAAAAATTCCCGGGCAAAACGGCGCAGTTTTTGATGCAGGTCTTTGAAAACGCGCAGAAAGCGCGAAAAAAGGAAGTGACGACCGAAAACGTCATCGAAAGTTTTATCAAGCTGACCGGTTTGCCCGAACTTTTTTTGCGCGACGAGATCACTTTGAGTTTCGAAGATGTCGCGGCAAACTTTGAAGCCGAAGTAATCGGACAAAACGCGGCGTGCGAGCAGATCGCGAATATCGTGACGACATTTAAAGCCGGTTTGAACGATCCGCATCGCCCGCTCGGAGTTTTTCTCTTCGCGGGTCCGACCGGCGTCGGCAAAACCGAGCTCGCGAAAGCGCTGGCGCGTTTCTTTTTCGGCGGCGCAGGCGAACGGCAGGAAAAACTCGTCCGGCTCGATATGAGCGAATATAATCTCGCGGGCGCGGCGTCAAGACTTTTAACCAAATCAGACGGCGAACCATCGGAACTGATCCAAAAAGTGCGCGAAAAACCGTTTTCGGTCGTGCTTTTTGACGAGATCGAAAAAGCTGATGCGCAGGTTTTCGATGTTCTGCTCGGACTTTTTGACGAAGGACGCCTGACCGACACGCACGGGCGCGTGACGAATTTCACTTCCGCCGTCATTATTATGACCTCGAACCTCGGCGCGGAACGCTTTGCGCGCGGCGAGATCGGTTTTAGCGAGAACGAAAATCTTTCGAGCGAAAAGGAGATCAAAGCGTTTTTCCGTCCCGAATTTTTTAACCGGCTCGATGCGGTCGTCGCGTTTCAGCCGCTCGATAAACGTTCGCTTTATAAGATCACCGAAAAGGAAATTGCGGCTGTTTCAAAACGCGAAGGTTTGGCTGAAAAAGGCATCAAACTCGTTTGGAAAACAGAAATTATCGAGCATTTAGCCAAAAAAGGCTTCGACCCGCGTTACGGCGCACGCCCTTTGCAAAGAACGATCGAAACCCTTCTGACCGCGCCGCTCGCCGAATTTCTTTTGCAAAATCCGATATTGAAAGATTGTGAAATCGTCGTCAATTTGGGCACAGACGAACATTTCGAGTTCGTTGCTAAGTATTGATATATTTGTCAATTTGGAGTTAGACAATCTTTAATCAAATCTTCGCGACGATGCGTCTTGGCGGGAAATTATTCTCCCGCCAAGACGCATCGTCGCGAAGAAAACCGTTGGTTTTCCTTTGCAGATCACAATTTAATAAATACGTCTTAAATTTCTCTGCCCGCCCAACCTTTTTCGCCTTGCACGAATTCTTGTGTTTGCGCTTCGGTAAAGCCTTTTTCAGCGGTTTGGCATTCGAATCTTTTGACCGTCAGACGCGGAAACTCGAATTCGATCAGGTTAAATGAATTCTTTTCGCCGCGCACGCGGGTCGAGGTCGCCGTGCCGGCTTGAATAATGAGCGCGTTGCGTCCGGTCGGAAGTTTGTAGCGGTTCGCGGTGTGCGCGATGTGACTGACATGCAGATGACCGGAAAAAAAAACGTCCGCGCCGCAATCGGCGATCTGCGGCATCGCGCGTTCGGCGTTGTTGACGATGTCGTCCTCGTCAAAACCGGCGGGCAGATCGAACGGGTGATGCGTGACGACCGCCTTCAGCATTTTGTCGTCGATCGCGCACATTCTTTGACGAATGACGGCGATTTGTTTGTCGTTGATCTTGCCGTCTTTGATGGTCAGCGACCGCGCCGTGTTGATTCCGATGACGGCGATTTCCCCATCCATAAAAAACGGTTCCAGATCTTTTGAGATAAATTTTTTATATTTGTCGAGCGGCGTAATAAAACGCGCAAACGGATTATGCATCGGAATATCGTGATTGCCCGGCACGACGATCTGCGGCTTTGGCAACGCCCGCAAAAAATTACGCGCTTCGACAAACTGCTTTGAGCGCGCGCGCTGCGTCAGATCGCCCGAAACGATCAACAGATCCGGCGCGAACTCGTTGATCGTTTCGCGCAGCCGCTCGGCAACCGCATAATCGGCGCGTCCGAAATGAATGTCCGAGATATGAATGAGTGTTCGCATAAGATTTAGTAAATTGTAGATCGTCAACCGGAGATAGTAAATAAATTTCTTTTTCCCGATTGCCGATTCGCAGTTTACGATTCGCTTTCCGGCGGCACGATGACGCGCAAAGCCTGTTTGTGAATTTTGTAATGAAGCGGCGTCGCGAGCTTTTCGACCTCGCCGTCGAACGCGACCAGAATCCTTTTTTTGCGCGTTTCGATCGTGATCGCTTCGACGAGAATTTCTTCAAAATCCTTGGTCTGCCGCAATCTCCCGAAAAGCGTGCGGACAAATAACATAAATAATCCTTTACGTCCGTGTTTGTGCAGAAAATAAACGCTCAATTTTCCGTCATCCATTTTCGCGCGTCTGCCGATGTTGAAAAAATCCATCTCGTATTCGTTGTTGCCGACAAAAACGAACGGTGTTTTGACGACGCGCTTGCCTTTTTCGGTTTCCATGCGGACGGCAAAAAACGGCGAACGCCGTAAGATCCGCAAAGCCGCCCAAAACGCCGACGCCCATTTTCCGCGACCCAATCTTTGCTGTTTTTCGCGCCGCCGGACGATGTGCGGATAAAGTCCGATGCTCGAATTATTGACAAAAATATGCCCGTTGACCTCGCCGACATCGATCGTTTTGACATTGTTTTCGGCGATGATCCAGACGGCTTCTTCGATATCCTGCGGAATTCGCAGATCCTTCGAGAAATTATTGAGCGTTCCGAGCGGCAGCACACCGAGAATTTTACCGGCTTTGAGAACTTCTTCCGATACCGCGCTGACGGTTCCGTCGCCGCCGCCCGCGACGATGATTTCGGCTTCGCTGTTGACGAGTTTTTTGGCGAGTTCGACGATCTCAAAACCGTTTTTTGCTAAATTTATGTGAGCTTCAACGCCGTTTTCTTCAAACAATTCGGCAAGCCGGCGTTTTGTTTCATCCGCCAAAACACTTCCCGAACCCGCGTTGATGATGACTTCGATCGGCTGAGGCATAATTTTTTATTTGTGATTAAGAATTTTGTTGGTTAGTGTTAAAAGTTTTTCATAATAGACTTTAGGTTCATCGGCGAGATTATCGACTACAATTTCAAGTTGGTTTTGACATTCTATCAAAATTGCTTTTCTTTTCTTATCGAGGCGACCTTTTTTAGATACAAAAGTATCAATGCAGCCTGCCGTAAATGTATCTAAAGATGTGACACAAATACCATTGACATCTTCACCCGCTAAACCTGATGGAAAGGGAAGTTTATAGAATTCAAGCCATAATTTCTCAATTTCTTCGAGATTATTCATATATTTCTACCGCAAATAATCTTCCAATTTCGTCGAAGCGTCGGTTTTTTCGTCGCGGTATTTGACGATCATCGGCGCGTAGAGCGAAAGACCGTTTTCTTTGCCGAAACCGCTTGTAATTGCCCGCGAACCCTGGACGACGACCGCGCCCGCCGGAATTTCGAGAGTTTTTTCCGGCGTCGATTTGAGAACTTCGCCTTTGACGAGATCGAAAACCGGCGTCGAGCGCGTCAAAATTACGCCCGATGCCAGCACGCTCCGCTCGCGGACGACGACGCCTTCGTAAACGCCCGTGTTGCCGCCGACCAAAACGTCGTCTTCGATAACGACCGGATTCGCGCCGACGGGTTCGAGCACGCCGCCGATCTGCGCGGCGGCAGAAATATGCACGCGTTTCCCGATTTGCGCGCACGAGCCGACAAGCGCGTGCGAATCGATCATCGTGCCTTCGTCAACAAAGGCTCCGACATTGACATAACACGGCGGCATCAGCACGACGTTTTGCCCGACGAACGATCCGTCACGAATCGTCGAACCGCCGGGAACGATCCGGATTTTGTCGTCGAGGTTCATCGGGCGCAGCGGGTATGTGTCTTTATCAAAAAACTGAAAAGTCTCGCCGCTAAATGACATATTGACCATCTTGCCCATTTTAAAGCCGACCAAAATTCCCTGCTTGACCCAGGCGTTTGCTTTCCAGTTTCCATCCGAATCCTTTTCCGCCGAACGAATCGCGCCGCATCTTAAAGCCGTCTTGAATTCCTCAAAAACAGCGCGGTCATCCGCATCGAAATCCGATTTGCTCAATAATTGTTCGATCTTTTCTTGTAAATTCATTGTTTATAAGTTCAGTTTACAAATATTTATTACCAATCGGCAAAAGCGAATTTCCTGTAAACTTCGGGCAAAAAAAAGCGAAGCGCGAATTTCGGCTTCGCTTTTGAGTTTTTGGAAAGGGCGGTTTATTTCAATTTCAACGCGCCGGATTTGACGTTGGCGTCGAGCGTTTTAACGACATCGTCGAGCGTCACCGTGCCGTAAAAAAACTTTCCGGCGGCGAGAGACTCCGCTTTGACGGCTTTGTAAATGTCGTAATAACTGCGCCGTCCGTCAACAAAGCTCATCGTTTCGCCGCGCATCAGCGAATGCATTCCGCCCGGTGCGCCGGTTCGTTTCGTAAAATATTCATCCATCGAAGCGATGTTCGAAGGAATTTTTTTCGCCGCGTCCGTTTCCGCCGCCGATAAACTTAAAACCGCTTTTTTGCCGTATTTGGTCTGGTAAAACGCACCGATTTCGTCATACAGCCGTTTTTCGCGCTCGTCCACCAATTTTAGAAAAGTATCGATCGTTTGATTCGCTTTGGCGTCGCTTCCGGCGATCACGCGCATCGAATTTAAGGCGCGGCGTTCGCGAATCGAGCCTTGTTCGATCAATAGATGTGCGTCCGCCCAATTGTCCGCCGCGTTCAAAAGTTGCATCGCGACCTGCAGATCGTTGGCAAGCCGTTTTCCGCCCTGCCCGTAAGTTTCCGCCGCGAGAACGGGAATATCCTCGGCTTCGGCGTAGGCAAGATAAAACGCCATCGCGCCGACAATAAAATTGTTGCGCTGGAGTTGCGTCTGGTCGATATTGTCCAGATCGTCGTTCGAAGAATGGATGTAATAATCGTCCCAATTGATCAGCGCAACCGACGGCACGCCGATAATTCCCTCGACAAAAACGAGATTATCCGATGAACCGAAATACGGCACGAAGCGCGCGTTGTAGGCTTCGCGCGTGCCGCGTGTTGAAAGAATCGGCTGCGAGAACGGGCGTTCATAACCGCCGCCGCGACCGGCTTGAATAAATGCGTTGTTCGTCAGGATCACGAAATTTCCGATGTTTTCAAAGAGCGCGTCGAGATAAGAGGTGCGTGAATGCGGAGCGAAAATCAGGTGCTGCACGCGGCTGCCCATCGATTGTTTCGCGCCCGTCATATCCTGGTGGAGATTGACGAGCATCTTTTTTTCCGAACCCGGATTGGTGCGGATATATTGATATTCCGAATAAATTTCGTCCGACCACCAGAAACGAATATCGCGTTTCGGCGGTGGAATTTTCCCCTCTTTGATAAGTTTATTAAAAACCCGCGCGAGTTCGAGCATATTGCCCGAACCGCTGCCGTCGTCGTTTGCCGAACCTTGTTCTTCCTGAAGATGCGCGGTGATAACGATCTGCTGATCTTTGTATTTCGTCCCGCGAATCCAGCCTTCGACCATGCCCGTGCCGGTGCGCGCATTTTCCGCGCCGATGTCGGTATCGACTTTTGCTCTGACGACGACCTTGCCGCCCAAAGTGCGTTTGCCGGTTGCGAAAAAATCCTGCTCGCGTTTGGTTTCCAGCACTTTTCGCAAAGTGTCGCCCTTGCGCGGCGAAAGACTGAAGGCAAACGTGCCTTTTTCGCCTTTCGGCGGATTCTGAATCCGAACCCACGGAATCTGGTCGGGAAAATCGAGCATATTTTTCGATTCCGAAGTCGTGTAAACGATCACGCCGACCGCGCCGCGTTTATAGACGGCGTTTTGAACCGCGACGAAAGGGCTTGCGTTGGCGAGCACGATTTTTCCTTTGACATCGATATTTTTAAGCGCGTCCTCGCTCGCATCGCCGATCCAGACAACTTCCGCCGTCACGTCGGCGTCGCGGCTGTTGTCGGCGAGATAAACCGCGTGGTCGCCGATGTCGGCTAATTTCAGTTCGAACGGTTCGACGATCCACAGCTCCGCCGTTTTCGCCGTATAATTCGCCGGATTTCCGTCGTTGTCTTCAAACGGCTGTTTGATGATCGAAACGTCCTCTAAACCATTCTTTTTGGCGGCTTCCGAGACGTAATCCATCGCCTTGAAATAGCCTTCCATGCCGGAATCGCGATGCCACTGCGTCAGCACGCGAATATGCTCGAACGCGCGGTCGCCCGAAATCTCGTTGCGCAGCAGACGAATCTGCTCGTCGCTTAAAAACGGCGTCGTCTGCGCGGTGCTCTGCAAAGTAAAAGAAAAAAGTAAAAAAACGATCAGGAATAATTTCCTTTTTCTGGTTCTCATTTTTGACCTCAGAATAAAATTTTGGTTGGTAGTTTTGTAAAACTCTGATGTCTATACGGACAAATTCCCGATTTGGTTGTCAAATTTTTGAGTTTATAAATTTAAGCCGGGCGGCGGGCTTTGATATTCTTTTCAAAATTGGAAACCCGCCAAAGAATTTTCGGGTCTTATTTTTTTACTTCCGCCAAACGATTATACTTTTTTAATATTTCCTTCAAACGATCGTGCGGTAGGGCAAAAGCCGTGTTGCCGTGATAACCTTTCATCGTTTCGGCGGCGACCAGCGCGTTCAGGATCGCTTCTTCGGTCGCGCTTGCGGTCGCCCAGAATAACTGATTGATCTTTTCGTTCGGCAGCATCGAAAGATTTGCCAAACCGTCGTCTTTGCTGGCTTCCTGGGCGTTGGCGGTCGAAAAAGCGATAAAAATATCGCCCGACGAATTTTCGCCGCGCCCGCCCATATTACCGACGCCTAAGGAAACGCGTTTGACGAGCCGTTTTAATTGATGCGGAAGCAGCGGCGCGTCCGTTGCGACCACGACGATGATCGAACCTTGTCCTTCGTCGGTCAACGAAAGTTTTTTCTCGACCGAAGCCGCGCCGGTCGGTTTTGGTCCGGGTTTCGGCATCAAATCCTTGATTTCCCTGCCGACCGGCACGCCGGCAACCTGAAATAATTGACGCGAACCGTAATTTGCCTGAACGAGCACGCCGACCGTATAACCGCCGTTTTTCGCGTCTAAGACACGCGATGAAGTGCCCGTCCCGCCTTTGAATCCGTGTGCCATCATCCCCGTTCCGCCGCCGACATTGCCTTCCGCCAACAAACCGGTGTTTGCCGAATCCAACGCCTGAAAGACATGTTCTTTTTTAACGTGAAAACCGTTGATGTCGTTTAAAAATCCGTCGTAGGTTTCGGCAACGACCGGCAATGAAAAATCGCCCGAATAACCGATCCCGTCCGAAAAATGCTTTATTCCCCATTCGATCACCGCGTCGCGCACCACGCCGACGCTGTGCGTGTTGGTGATGATCACGGGCGAGCCGAGTCCGCCCGATTCTTCGACCCACGTCGTTCCGGTCATCTCGCCGTTCCCGTTCAAAGTGTGCCACGCGGCAAAAACCCGTCCTTTGAAATTTTTGCCCTGCGGCAAGATCGCCGTCACGCCGGTGCGAACCGCTTTTTCGTTCTCGCCGGCGATCAAGGTCGTGTAGCCGACCGCGACGCCTTTGACATCCGTGATCGCGTTAAATTGTCCGGGCGTGCCGTCAAACGGAATCCCCAGATCGCGTGCCCGCGGTTTGGTTTGCTGCGCGGAAACCGGCAAAATCAAAAGTGTTGAAATCAGAAAAACGGCAAGAAATTTATTCATAGTTTTAATTTCGGTTTTGTTTAAGGATTTGAAGGCGTGATTTTAAAACTCGAAAGTTTCGCAATGCACGACCTGCGGCTCGAATTCCAGAAGAAATTGCTTGTCTTCCGCGTAATATTTGGCTTTTTCGTAATCGCGTCCCGCGAACTTTTTGATATTTTCAACGCTGTCCCAGGTCGTCACCGTCCAGAAATGACAAATGTCCGCTTCGACGCGGCGGAGAATCTTGACGCTTAAGTTTCCTTCCGTCTTTTTGTAATCGGCAACGCCCGTTTTGATCAAAAATTCGAGATATTCGTCCGCGTGGACGGCGCGCGTCGTGCCGTGCCAGATGCGGGTGATGATTTTGCTTTTCATTCTTTCAAAATTTTATTCGAAACCTTTGTTTTTTTGGGTCAGCGAATCGTATTTTTCCGCGAGCGAATCGGCGCGCGCCGCATAGATCGCCGTGATCACGTCGCGGTCGGTCGGTCGAAAGGCGCTCAGCATTACTTTTCTTGAGCAAATCTTTCCCTTGGCGTCAATGATCACGACGGCACGGGTCAGAGCGACCGGAAATATCCAGTGAAAGCTGTATTTCCGCGTGACGCTGCGGTCAACGTCGGCAAGCAGCGAAATCGGCAGGTTGTGGCGCGCGGCAAAAACTTTGTGTTCTGCCGTCGAGCCGGGCGAAATGCCGACGACGAGCGCTTTCGTCGCCAGATAATCCGACCAATTATCGCGCACCGAACATAATTGTTTGGTGCAGACCAAAGTTTCGTCCTTCGGATAAAAAAGCAGGGCGACGACATTTCCAAGCTGTTCGGACAACCGCCATTTTTTGCCTTTTTCGGTTTGAAGCTCAAAGTCGGGAGCTTTTGCGCCGACCGCGACCGAAATATTTTCAACTAAATTCATATTCTATAATTAGGCAATTACCTGCCTTGATTATTCCGAATTATTTGATTTTGCTTAAAACTTCCTTTAACTTCTTTCGCACGGGTTCGGTCACCGGCACGAGCGGCAGGCGCAGATTTTCTTCGAGCAAGCCCATTTCCTTCATCACGAATTTACACGGCGAAGGACTTGCTTCCGCGAAATTGGCTGCCATCAGCGGAAGGATCTTGTAATGAATTTTCCTTGCGGCAGTCCACGCGCCGTCCAAAGCTTTTTCGACCATTTTTGAAGTCAGATCGGGAATCTCGTTCGCGCAAACCGACACGAGCCCGTCCGCGCCGATCGAGATTAAAGGCAAAGTGCTCGCGTCGTCGCCCGAAAAAACCGCGAAATGTTTCGGGCGCTCGGCG
>CADEFG010000114.1 GCA_902826505.1 uncultured Acidobacteriota bacterium | reverse complement strand
TAATGATGTTGATTTTATTCGCCGGAGGAATTGGCTTGATTGCACGTTCGCTTAGGTCTCATCAAAAATAGAAAAGACGGCTTTTATTAAACCGTCTTTCTTAAAATAAAATGGTGATCCGAGAAGGACTCGAACCTTCGACCCAATGGTTAAAAGCCATTTGCTCTACCGACTGAGCTATCGGACCACAGATTCAAGGCTGTTGTTTCTTCAACCTCAAACCGAATTTTAGATTCTACATACTCAAACCTAATTTGGCAAGTTCTAAGTGAAATTTGTCACAAAAATCTAGCTCTTAAACCAACTTTCCATTACCGAATCCCGCAGAATGATCGTTTGGTCGCGTTCCGGTCCGGTCGAGATCAAACCGATTTCGACCCCGATCGAGCTTGACAGAAACTCGACGTACGCCCGCGCCTTTTCGGGCAAATCTTCAATTTTCGTGGTGCCCAGCGTTTCGCTTTTCCAGCCTTCGAGGGTTTCGTAGATCGGTTTGATTTTCGCCAAATCGTAGGAAACCGCCGGAAAAGTATCGATTCGTTTGCCGTCGATTTCATAACCGACACAAACCTTGATCTCTTCCAAAGCATCGAGCACGTCCAATTTGGTCAGCGCCAGCGAATCGAAGCCGTTGAGTTCGGCGGCGTAGCGGGTCGCGACGGCGTCAAACCAGCCGCAGCGGCGCGGGCGTTTCGTGACCGATCCGTATTCGTTGCCGCGTGCCCGGATCAGATTTGCCATATCTTCTTCGGCGTCGAGCATTTCGGTCGGAAATGGTCCTTCGCCGACGCGCGTGGCATAGGTTCGGACGATTCCGAGAACGCCGGAAATATGGTGCGGCGGAATTCCGGTGCCGATCGCGGCGCCGCCGGCGGTCGGGTTTGACGATGTAACATACGGGTAAGTTCCGTGATCAACATCAAGCAAAGTCGCCTGTGCGCCTTCGAGGAGAATTTTTTTCTTTTCCTTTTTAGCTTCGGCAAAAAAATGCGAGGTTTCGGCGACAAACGGGCGCAAGCGTTCGACCAGCGTGGAAATTTCCGCAAGAATTTCGTCAGCCCGCAGCGGTTCGCGCCCGTAAAGCACGATGATCCGGTTGGCTTCTTCCAAATTTCGCTCAATCCTTAATTTTAAAAGGTCTGGCACCAGCGCGTCGGAAACACGAATTCCGCGCCGTCCGGCTTTGTCTTCATAAGCCGGACCGATTCCGCGCAAAGTCGTGCCGATCTTTTCGTTGCCGAGCCGTTCTTCGCTCGTATGGTCGAGGGCGCGGTGATAAGGCATGATCAAATGCGCCCGCGAGCTGACCTTCAATCGATCGGGCGTCACCAAAATTCCCTGCGCTTCCATCTGGTCAACTTCCTCAAAAAACGCCTTCGGGTCAATGACCATTCCGTTTCCCAACACGCAGGTTTTGTCTTCATGAATGATTCCCGACGGCAAAAGCCTCAAAACAAATGCCTTATCGCCGACATAAACCGAATGTCCGGCATTATGCCCGCCCTGATAACGCGCCACGATGTCGAATCTGTCCGCCAGCAAATCAACCACTTTTCCTTTTCCTTCGTCGCCCCATTGGGCGCCGATTATTACAATTATCATGCTTTATTTTTGCCTTTTTACTTTTTACTTATTACTTGCCATTCGTCCTTGAGCATTGCATAAATCGCCCAATCATGAAAACTTCCGTTAAGCCACTCAACCTGCCGGTGAATGCCTTCCAACTTAAATCCGAGTCGTTCGGGAATGGCGCGGCTTTTAAGATTATCAATATTGCAATTGATCTGAACGCGGTTGATTGCCAGATTTTCAAATGCATATTCAACCAGAAAGCGACAACATTTTGTCGCGAGCCCTTTTCCCTGAACATTTTTATCAAGCCAATATCCGATTTGGATTGATCTGTTGACCGCATCAAAATCGTGAAAACCGATCGTTCCGACAATTTTCCCCTGTTCCAGAATAACCGTGGCAAAAGTATTTGATTCGGCGAATTCGAGTAAATTCGTTTTGATAAAATCAAGCGCGGTTTCAACCGAATAATCGTCCGTAACCCACGGCATCCAGAATTTTAACTGCCCGAGATTTGCGCGGACAACCGCCGTTACTTCTTCGGCGTGCCGAGTTTGCGGCAAAACCAGTTCGAGATTTTCAGCAATTTTCAAACTGAACATTTTGGTAAATCGAGAACATTTATCGAAGAAATTACTTCTTTTATGAATGAAGATTCACGATTTCGTCATCCGGTAAAGCTGAACATATTTGCGCGCCGCGTTTTCCCACGAATTATCGATCGTCATGCCGTTCCATTGCAGCCGACGCCAGACATCTTTGTCGTAATAGGCAAACAGCGCTTCGTAAATCTTTTCCAAAAACTTGTCGGCGCGGTATTCACTGAATTTGAAACCGTTGCCTTTGCCATTGACCGCATCGAAATTTTGCACCGTATCATCCAAACCGCCGACCGCCCGAACGACCGGAACGGTTCCGTAACGCAAGCTGTACATTTGATTTAAACCGCACGGCTCAAATTTTGAAGGCATCATAAACAGATCCGCGCCGGCTTCGATCTTATGCGCCAGATCCTCGTTGTAGCCGCGAAAGATTCCGACCTGGCGCGGCGCGTAATCGCGCAGTCTTTGCCAGAAATCCTCGTATCGCTGTTCGCCCGAACCGAGCGAGATGATATATGAACCGGTTGCCAAAATATCGCCCGCGACCGCCATCATCAGATCGATTCCCTTTTGTCCCGTCAGCCGCGTGATATTCGCAAAAATCGGGGGTTCAAGATCGACCGGCAGCGAAAATTGTTCGAGCAGTTCTTTTTTACAGGCTTGTTTTCCGTTAATATTTTGCGCATTGAAATGCGAGTTCAAAGCCGTGTCGGTCGCCGGGTTCCAAACGTCAAAATCGACGCCGTTGACGATTCCGATCAAACGATTCGAGCGCTGCCGGACGAGCCAATCAAGCCCGTAACCGTTCTCGGGCTGCTGGATCTCAAAACCGTAGCGCCGCGAAACGGTCGAAAGCATATCCGCCACGGCGAGCCCGGCTTTCATCGCCGAAGCATAGCCGTTAAAGGCGAAGGCATTGCGTTCGAAATCGGACGAAAACCCGAATTTCCATAATTCGCCAATATCAAATCCGCCCTGATACGCCATATTATGGATCGAAAAAACGGTGCGCGTATTTCGCCAGTATGAATCCCAATATCTTAAATGGGCAATTTCGACCGCCGCAAAACCGCAGTGCCAATCGTTGAGATGAACAATATCGGGCGGCGCGCCGAGGCGTTTGATCAATTCGAGCGCGGCGTGATTAAAAAAAGCGAACCGTTCGTAATCTTCCGTATAACCATAGATCGAATCGCGGTGAAAAAACGAAGGCGCATCGATCAAAAACGTCGGCGAACCATTGGCTTCCGAGTAAAAAGCCTGCGCCCGGTACGGTTTTCCGCGCCAGTTCACCCAAAGATCGTCAACCGCCGTATGCCATAAATATTCACCTTTGGTTTGCAGATAACAGGGCGTGATCAAAAACGAATCTTCACCGACGGCGCGCAAAGCCTTCGGCAAAGCGCCCGCGACATCGCCCAGACCGCCCGTTTTTGAATATGGAACTGCTTCCGCAGAAAGAACCGCAACTCGCAAGTTTTTTATCCTTAAAAAATAAGTTATAAAGCCGTAGTAAATTCTAACAACACAAACGCTCTTTCGTCTATTTGCTTTTCGGTTTTCTTCGGTTAGCGGCGGCGGCGGCGGGTTAAAATTGCCCGGACACCGCGTCGATCTTCCTGGACGGTTCTGACCTTTCTGTGATTGACTAACTAACAGAAAAAAGTTAAACCAATTAAAGCGTCAAAAAACCCCTTGATTGTATTCAAATGAAAAAATTAACCGGCATTTTTATAATTTCTGCTTTTTGTTTTGGGGCGTGTGTCTTTAGTTCAAACAACGAAAAGACCAATTCCACCGACTCGAAACCGGGGAATAATCAGAATGTGGCGGCTGAAAAATCGAATTCCGCAGCCGGTCAGAATCAGACGAACAAAAACCCGGAAACTTCAAAATCTTCGGAAAAACCGGATTGTTTGAATATCAAAATTGCCGGAAAAGAGTTGGACAAAAAACAAACCTTCGCGTTTGATTTCGAGCCTTTCAAAAATGCCTGTTTTGTGACGGCGCACGATCCGGAATTTGACGATCCGCCGCTCGGTTCGGAGTTTTTTATCTATCGCGCCGGCAAGCAGATCTATAAATTCCCGACACCGTTTAACGGCGTAACGACCGGTTGCTGGGCGGAAGGCATCGCGTTTCAGGATCTGAACGAAGACGGTTTGACCGACATTATCATCGCCGGAATGTGCAGCGCGAAAACCGCGCCGTATAGCGAAAATATGATCTATGTGAACAAGGGCAAAGAGTTCGCGACGAGCGAAGACGCGAACTACACGCTCGAAAAATTTAAGAAAATCAAGGACATCGCAGATTTTGTCAAACAAAACAAAGAACAATTCTTTCAATAACGGCGCCGTAAACTCTTCTTTGCCGCTCGTCATCGTCAACCCGAAATCGGCGGGCGGTGCAACCCAATCGCGGTGGGCGGAAACCGCCGCCGATTTTCGCGCGCATTTCGGCGCATTTCAGGTCGCTTTTACAAAACGCGCGGGCGACGGAATCGCGCTTGCCCGGCGCGGCGCTGAACAAGGGCGCAAATTTATCATCGCCTGTGGCGGCGACGGCACGATCAACGAGGTCGCGAACGGTATTTTAGAGTCCGGCGCGGATATCGAATTCGGCGTTTTGCCGTCGGGCACGGGCGGCGATTTTCGGCGGACGATCGGGATTCCGAACGACACGCGCGAAGCCGGCGTCGTCTTAAAAAACGGCGTCACCAAGCAAATCGATGTCGGGAAGGTCACGTTTTTAACTCACGAAAACGAGCAGGTTTCGCGCTATTTTTTAAATGTCGCGTCATTCGGTCTCTCGGCGGCGATCATCGAACGGGTCAAATCTTCGAACATCGTCGGCTGGATTCCGCATGATATTTTGCGCGGTAAAACGAGCTTTGCGCTTTCGACCTTGCAGGAAATTTTGGGATTAAATTTCGACACGGTGCGCGTCCGTTTTGATGAAAACGAGGAAAAACCGCTGAACACGATAAATTTCTGCGTCTGCAATTCGCGTTTTTTCGGCGGCGGCATGAAGATCGCGCCCGACGCGGTTCTCAACGACGGATTTTTCGATGTCGTCAATATCGGCGATATTAAAACCGTCAAAATCCTGCTCAACGGCTATCGGCTGTATGGCGGTTCGCATCTCGATATGAAGGAAGTTAAAACCACGCTGGCGCGAAAAATCGAGGTTTCGCCAATGAATTCGGAAGAAATTCACATCGAAGTCGATGGTGAACTGCCCGGAAAATTGCCCGCCGTGTTTGAGATCGTCCCGAATGCTTTGAAAGTTCGTGTGCCGAAAAATAAATGATCCGACAACAGATTTAACGGATTCCACAGATAAACCCTAAAATCCGTGTAATCAGTGAAATCTGTTGTTAAAAAAATATGAAAGATTCATTTTGCCAACGATTAATAGATTCCTGTGAGAAACACGCCGCCCGAACCGCGATGCGAATTGTCGGCGATGATTCGGAAGTTTACGATTACGAAGAATTGCTCAAACAAATTCGCGCGGTTGCCTATCGCATCAAGGAAGAAAAGATCGAGTTTGGTGAGCGCGTCGCGCTGATCGGCGAAAATCATCCGTGTTGGGCGATTGCCTATCTCGCGACGCTTTATCACGGCGCGGTCTGCGTGCCTATCGACCCGCACGGCGAGATCGAAACAATTACCAACTTCCTCGAAAATTCCGAAACAAAACTCGCTTTTTTATCGCCCGAGATGACCGAAAAATTCGCGCAGATCGAGGAAAAACTCGGTCGTCATATCCCTTCGGTCGTCTGGCAGTTGGAAAATTCATCGAACGGTTTTCAAAAATTTGAAGATTGGGCGGCGACGGATTTTCCGGACAGTTTTTCAAACGAAATGCCAAAGGCAAAAGGCGACGACACGGCGCTGTTGATCTACACATCGGGCACGACCGGGACACCGAAAGGCGTGCCCTTGTCGCACGGCAACATCACCGCCGAGCTCGACGGAATTTATGAAGTCCTGAAACTCACCGAACAGGAAAAAATCCTCAGCCTGCTGCCGCTTTTTCACGCTTATCTGCAAATCGTCAATCTCTGGGTCGCGACGACTTACGGCGCAGAAGTCGGTTATTTAAAGGAAATGACGCCCGACGAATTGGGCAAAGCGATGCGCGAATTCAAACCGACGCTGCTGACGACCGTTCCGCGTCTCTGGTATCTGTTTCACAAAAAGATTTTCGATGCCGTCGAAGCCAAGCCGAAACCCGTCCAGGTTTTATTTAAGGGAATGCTCGCGGCGAACGGATTTTTTCGCGATTCACTTAAAATCAATCTCGGCAACAAATTTTTCGGCAAAGTGCAGGAATCGTTCGGCGGAAATTTGCGGTTTGCCGTGACCGCCGGTTCGCGGTTTGATGAAGCGGTTGCCGAAGATTTTTACCGGCTCGGTTTTACGATTATTCAAGGCTACGGTTTGACCGAAACCTCGGGCGCGGCGACCGCGACCTATGAAGACGATAACCGCGTCGGGTCGGTCGGGAAGGCTTTTTTCAACGCCGAAGTCAAAATCGACCAACCAAATGATGAAGGAATCGGCGAGGTTTTGATTCGCGGCGCGATGGTTTTTAAGGGTTATTACAAAAATCCCCAGGCGACCGCCGACGTTTTTACCGACGACGGTTGGTTTCGCTCGGGCGATTTGGGGAAATTCGATCGGGACGGACATCTTTATATCGTCGGGCGAATGAAGGACGTGATCGTTTTGCCGAACGGCAAAAACGTGCATCCCGAAGATTTGGAAGTTCATTATTTGAAAACGCCTCTGGTCGAAGAACTGGCGATTTTGGGAATCGAAGACAAATCGGTCGGAAAGGCGGGCGCGGAAAAACTGGTCGCGGTCGTCGTGCCGGATTTTGAATATTTAAAACACGCCAAGATCGCCAATTCGCAGACCGCGATTCGTTTTGAACTCGACAATCTCGGGCGCGAATTGCCCGAATACCAGCGCGTTCGCGAATATATCGTCCGCGCCGAACCGCTCCCGCGCACCGCAACACGCAAGATCAAACGCTTTGAGCTGCAAAAGGAAATCAAGGCTGGCAAAATTTCGTCCGGTGAAAAGCCGCCCGAAAAGACATGGACTTTGACGGCTGAAGATACCGCACTGCTCGAATCGAATATCGGCAAAGCCGTCACCGAAGTTATCCGCCGCAACGCCAAAGACGCCGAACAGATTCACCCGCAAATGAATCTCGAAATCGATCTCGGACTCGATTCGCTCGCCCGTGCCGAGGTTTTCGCCGCGCTCGAAAATGCCTTTGCGACCGAATTCGATGGCGAGGACGCGGCGCAGGCGCTGAAAATTGAAGATGTCATCAAACTCGTTCAACAACACGCCGGAAATCTCGACGAAAATCAGGCGATCTCGACGAATCTGAACTGGTCGAAAATCGTCCGTCAAGCCGACGAAGATTTGCCCGAGCTTCGTTCCGTTCTCAAAAACCGACCGCTTTTTTCGCCCTTCGCGTTTACGGTTTACAAAATATTTAATCTTTTCTGTAAAGGCTTTATGCGTTTGGAAGTTGACGGAATCGAAAATTTACAAAAACTCGAAAGACCTTTGCTGATCTGCCCGAATCACCAGAGTTTTCTCGATCCGTTCGTGCTTTGCTCGACCTATCCGTACGACAAATTCAAAAACACGTTTCACGTCGGCGCGAGCGAATTTTTTGAAAATCGATTTATGAAATGGGTCGCGCTGATGCTTCAAACCGTGCCGGTCGATCCCGACACGCAATTGATGAAAGCAATGAAGGCGGGCGCGATCGGCTTGAAACACGGCAAGGTTCTAAATATTTATCCCGAAGGCGAGCGCGGTTTCGACGGCGAGCTGCACGAATTCAAAAAAGGCGCGGCGATCCTCGCGACCGAACTCGATTTACCGATTCTGCCGGTCGCGCTCGACGGTTTGCAAAACGTCTGGGCACGGCGTTCGTGGCGGATTCGCCCGGCAAAAGTCAAGATTCGTTTCGGCAAGCCTTTTTACGCGAAGGATATTTTGTCCGTCACCTCGGCGTCTGCGGATGAGCAAACCGACTCTCCGGACGAGCAGAAATACGAGCTTGTCATTACGCATCTGAAAAACGAAATCGCCAAAATGATCGAAGATTTGCGCCGTTAAATTTTGGTAAAATTCAAGTCGGTGCTGTATTATCCTGATTGCCGCGAAAACGACCCTTTTTAAGACAAAATAAGTAGAAAAACTAGATGGTATGATTGGTCCCATTGTTAATTCAGCATCAACCTTGTTCGGAGGAGTCGTCGGTGCCTTATTCGGCAACTGGCTTAGCGAGCGCTTAAGAACCGAGTTGCCGCTGACATTTGGCGTCGCATCAATGGCGATGGGCGTTACACTGATTGTGAAGATGCATAGCCTCCCGGCGGTAATCATATCACTTCTTCTAGGGGCAATAATCGGTGGTATCATCGCTCTTGAAACGAAAATCAATCATGGCGCGGGGAAGGCACGTGTCGTGATTGACAAGCTGATCCCATCCAAAAAAACATCAACAGTCTCTCCAGACGAGTTCGTTGAGAAGTTTGTTGCCGTCTTGATTCTCTTTTGTGCTTCAGGGACTGGCATCTTCGGATCAATGAATGAGGGCATCACGGGTGATCCTTCTCTGCTTCTGTCTAAATCTGTGCTCGACTTTTTTACGGCAACCATTTTTGCTGCGGCGCTTGGTTTGTCCGTTGCGGCAATCGCCATCCCTCAATTCATCATCCAAATGATGCTCTTCTTTCTCGGACAGTTCCTCCTGCCTTTAACAACGCCGGACATGGTCAACGATTTTTCTGGCTGTGGCGGTATTATTATGCTGGCTACTGGATTTCGTATTGCCGGAATCAAGTCATTCCCGATCGCAAATCTCCTTCCAGCCCTTTTTATTGTCATGCCAATCTCAAACATCTGGGCAAGATACATACTGTAAGCCCTTGTAGAAAATTTAATGTGTCTCATCTATAAAGACGGTTTCGGTGTCAAGTAGAAAAGCGACACACTTTCATTTATCTGCCAATTTTGGCAGAGACCGTAATGTTTGCTTTTTGGCAACCTATTATTCATTCGTTTTTTACAATCTATTCGTTGTTTGTCCAGTACCAGTCGCTCTTTTCGCGAGCGGCTTCGACTCAATCATCTATTCGGGCATTAACGCGCGATCTTTCTGATCGAACCATTTCCCATGATATTTTGTTCGCGGCTGCTTGTCCTTGAGGAAAAGCAGGTCGGGTTAACCCAATCAAAAAACGGTCATCTCAAACCTTGAGACACTGCGGGTATTCCGACTGCCGAGCCGCGCCTTTTGAATTCTGCATAATCGATTCCATCACGCCGCATGATGAACAATCGAATCAGCAGTTTCCTGGTCGCGGCGACCTTGGCGATCGACTTTGAGAGTCTTTTCGCCAATCTTTTGTAAAACGCTTTCAGCTCACCGTCAAAACGAACTGCCGAGTGCATCGCATGACCGAGCAGGTCTCTTAAAAGCGGGCTGCCCGCTTTGCTGATCGCACCGGTGCGCGTTTTCCCGGCGCTCGATCTCTCTAAAGGGTCGAGTCCGACGAATGCGACCGCCTGTTTGCTCGATGCGAAACGCCGCACATCGCCCAAAGTGTGAACGACCGCCAGAGAGCGCAGCAGTCCGACGACGGCGCTCTTAAATTGCTCGTAAAACCGGCGCACCAGTTCCACGTTATGCGAGAGCGATGTTTGATAAACTTCGCCCGTTTCAGTTCGACAGTAACTAACGGTTTGTTGATGTGGATGAAAATCCACGCCGATGTATAATGTCATAACGGTTTCTCCTGTCAAAGAACGAATAATCGGTTGCACAAAGTTGATTATAAGTCACCTTGGAGAAACAGTCTTTATAACATCAAAACCGCCCAGTTATGGGATAATCAAAATTGTTCCAAAAAT
Organism: uncultured Acidobacteriota bacterium; assembly: GCA_902826505.1. GTDB lineage: Bacteria > Acidobacteriota > Blastocatellia > Pyrinomonadales > Pyrinomonadaceae > JAFDVJ01. The sequence goes on along the minus strand of CADEFG010000114.1, from coordinate 331 downwards.
GACCCTTTTTGAAACGAAAAAATACTTACCTGCTTTATTAAGGTTTAATGACCGAAGAGGAAATAAAAAAGATGATTGAGGACGTACAGGGCAAAAACGGTCGCCCATCTCAAAGCATTGCTGAAACAAATATCAAATCCAGCTTAGAAGTAATTTCTAAATTGAGGGCATATATAAAAACCTTAGAAGCGGAAAACCTTAGATTGATTGATGAACTGACAGAAATTAAACCAAATAAATAGTCTTAAAAAAACACCGGGTTATGACATAATACATTTGTCTCGAAAACGACCCTTTTTGATGTTATGAAGACGGTTTCTCCAAGGTGACT
>CADEFG010000113.1 GCA_902826505.1 uncultured Acidobacteriota bacterium | reverse complement strand
GAGGCAAATAAGTCTCAAATTGCTGCGAAACCAATTTGGATGTCGAAAACTCGAAATGATGTAATGGCGCACAATACAGCATCAGTGTCGTGGGCAAACTCTCGCGGTGCGGGAGTAACAATCGCTGTTGTTGATACCGGTACGGATGGATCAATGCACGAATTTACTAATCGTTCTCCATATAGTTATGCTCCGTCATTTAGTACGCCCTGGCAGGATTCGGTCGGACATGGCACAATGTGTGCGGCTATTGCCTGCGGTAATACAACGAACGGCGGTCGTTATAATGGGGTCGCTCCCGATGCGACACTTCTGACAGCGAGAAGCACTCTAGCAGCTTCAGACCTTTATGATATATATGATCATTTGCTTCGTCTAAAACGCGGCGGAGAGTTTCCTAATGGTTTAGTTGTTTCAAACTCGTATGGGCTTTATCGGTGTACTCCACCGAACTTTCCGCAAGGACATCCTTATGTGGATTTAGTTAAGCAATGCATCGCTGATGGAATTGTGTTTGTTTTTGCTGCCGGAAACAATCATGCTACCGGCTTATGTAATAATCCTGAAGTCGCTGACATCCCTAATACCATTTGGGCTGTTAACAGTATTGATGAAGTCATCACAGTTGGAACAGTTGATTGGAATGATTCAAATCAACAAGTCGGAAGTGAACATGCTAATTCAAGTCGCGGGTTGGGGCAATGGTCAACCAGGAATGACAAACCGGATGTGGTTGCTCCAACTTATGGCGAAGTAGCATGGGGCGGAGGCTATCAGTCGATGGAGTGGTGGGGAACCAGCGGAGCGTGTCCACAGGTCGCTGGGCTCGCTGCGTTGTTGCTTTCGCAAGACCCGACCTTAACGCCGGACCAAATTCGCATTAAAATTCGTGCCGGTGCACGAATTTTAGCCGGTAAGCCGACAGCTTGCGTTGGAGATGGTATAATTGACTGTGGGGTAACTGTATAAAGTTTCTTCACAGGAAGTTATAAAAATGGCGAAGAACACTTATATAGTCAGGTTCACAGATGAAACATCTCGCGCCAGGTTTTATGATACTTTTCAAACACAAACAAATATAAAAGACAGGCGTATAAAATTTGGCGAATTTCTCCCTGATCTAATTATCTACGACGTATCTGAGCAGGAATTGCAAAAAATAAATAATCTTGCGGGGACAAACGCTCGTTTTATTGCAGATTTCCAACATGATCTCTTTTTAGAGTGATGAAAGTTTGTTTTTGTGTTGCTTGTTTTGTTGTAAAAGAAACCATACATATCATTAAAAATGAATGTATGGTTTCTTAGGTATTTCGTTAAGCCAAGATTTACCCGTTAGGTCAACTGTATAATTTTGGCTTAACTAATTGTATTTTCGCTCACTGAGCATTCTGTAAAATTAATTCTTGGTTACTATATTGAAAAACAGCATTAATGATAGGCAATGACCTAATACGCTAAATTGTTTGAAAATAAGCTAATTCAACAACAATCTTAACAATCATTCATTTACATAGAATTTCCAATGCTATTACAGCCTGTGCCCAAAACGTGCACAAAATATTCCGCATAAATAAAGCAACTATGCCGAAGCGTAGTTACTAGTTTTTGCTAAGCGCCTGAAAAGACTCGAAAACGGGATTGCTTATGTGAAAATGGAAAGTCTCTCTCCTGAAAATGTCGTGAGAGTTGAAAAATTTAGTTCTCAATTTCTCCATAACCATCATATTTTTGATAAGGACGCTGAATTTGAATATACCATCTATACGACAACTATAGGTGGCGGAAGCGCTTATCATATTGAACCGATTTAACTTTAATATTTATGAGACCTTTCAAGGACACTTTCAAATGTGAGTGTACCCCAAAACGTGCCCAAAATGTGCCAAAAAAACTTCGCATAAATAAAGCAACTATGCCGAAGCGTAGTTGCTGGTGTTTCCTAAAACTCTGATTTTGCTTATATTTAAGCCAAATTTGGGACAAAGAATTTTGCCCTGTCACGTTGGAGGTCGCGGGTTCGAGCCCCGTCGGCTCCGCCATTAATTTCTTTATTATCAGTAGTTTCCGAAGCCGCCTCAGTGGCGGCATTTTCGTTTTTAGGTAATTAGCCAAAAACGTTCCCACTAATAGTGTGCTTCGACAAGTTGCAAAGCCCATTTTTGAGCATTTGGTGACCAATCATGAATTGAACGAAGCTTTCGAATCACTTCCGACAAATGCGGATTTTCAAAATCTTGTTACCACTGTCGAGAGCTAAGCTAAGCGGATCAAAGATGTCAGCGATGAAATAGTCATTCTTGGGGCTTTGCACAAAAAGTCGGAGCCCCGCGCTTTGCTCTGTTTTTGTGCAAAGCCTATTCTTGGCGAGAAGACTAGCCGATGGGAGCAGTGGGCAAAACAAGTCGGGGCAAAATTCAGAGCTGAACATATTACCTAACACAGACTTTACAGACAAAGCCATGTGAATTTCTTTAATTTTGTTGCGTGAATAAGCTTTCTAACTGAAAACTTACGTTATTTTGATTAAACTAAGTTTAGCCATTTTCGGCATTTTGCCTTTCGAATTTGTTAAAAAAAACAGTATCGAAGCAAGCGCCGATTTTAGTTCCTCAGCCCGCGCATCTTTATTATTTGTGATTGCCGTACAAACCACGCCGCACGAATTTACCTCAAAAAGCAATTCCGTCAGACCAAGCAGGATCGAATGAAATTCTTCGCTGATTTCCTCAAGAACCTCCGGCTCTACTTTTTCTTTATAACGTGACTTATTTAAATAATCTAAACCGTTTTGCATGAAAAAACTAACTTCCTTCTTCCAGTGGGGAATAGTTTGTTCGGCATCTTTGACCTTTCCGGTAAATTTATCCACTTCCGTAAAATAATTCCAAACGTCTTCCCAAAACTTGGAATTATTAAAAATGGCATCGGCTTCCGAAAGCGACTTTGAAACAGGTATTCGGCTAAACAAATAGTCGAATTTCTTTAAAAGATCAGCTAATACCCGCAGGTGAAAATCCAAATGGGAGTTATCCGGAACCGTATCTGAAACAGGTTTTAAGGAACCTGAAAAAGAAGTTACGGGACTAAGCCCCTTACCTGATTTTTCGTCTTCATACTGCTCTATATGCCGCAGTAATTGTGTGCGATAATGATCGATATGCTCCTTAAATTGCTCGAGACATCTGGCTTCCTCGCCAAGCGACCAGTAGCTTTCCAATAATTTATAGTTTATCTCATAACGCCTGATCAGTTCGTTCATTCTTTCGTGAAGCGGGCGGCGAATGGCGGACGGCTCTACCGCTTCGTAATCATGTTCCCTCAGATATTGCTTTATTACTTCTTCATAATTGGTAAATTGTATTTTTTGAGTTTCATGAAATGTGACCGGAATTTTGTAATACTCGTTGACAGTCGCACCGATTGGATACAGTTTATCGTCAATCGATTGCGTAGGAGCTTTTCCCGAATATAAATTTTTCTCTTCATATTCTTCCAGACTCCATTGACAAATGGCATCGGTCGCCATGGCGGAATATTCCCCGCCGGAATGGGCATACCAGCCCAGAAGTTCAATGGCTTTTTGAGCTTCCGGTTTACTCCCCATTTGTGCCTTCAGATGATTTCTGAGAAGATCTCCCCGCGTATCAATCAACGGTTCTTCTTTATATGTCTTTCCAAATTCCTTGATGGTTTTTAAAGAAAACCAATCATTGAGCGCGACTAGAAAAACTGCGTGAAGCAAAAGCAAATGCCGTCTTCGCAATTCCAGCAAAGCGATGCGGTTCAAGCCGAGCACCTTGATAGTGGCGGCGGCTTTGGCAAAATTTAGTTTCTTATCACCTCCTGACAAATCAATATGTTTGCTCGGTTCAGCCATTCCTGTTCGCGGGTTGAATGAAATCAAAAAACGTGGATTTTCAAGACAAACGTCAATTAAAACCGGAGCTTCCCCCAAATCGGGACGCGACGGATTTTGTCGTTGCGGCTCGGTTTTCGACAATTTCAAAGGACCTTCGCCGGTATATTCTTCCTCTTCTTTGGTTGGAGTCAAATCCGGTAGCAGTTCAAAATAGTTTTTTTTGTAATACTGATTACAAATTCCGCAGGATAAAACAAGATTATCCCAATCAAAGGCGTGCCAGAAATAGGCATCCATAATTGTCAAACGTTTGCCCTCTCTGGTTCTTGTATCGACCCCTTTTTTCGGACGATAATGCTCGACGTCTCCGTAATGAGAATGCACGATACGCGTTTCGCAATATGCACATTTCCCGAAGTGCGAAATATAGAGTTGTTTTTTTGTATCTTCGGTGGCATATTCCTTGGATTCGATCTTCAGATCTTTTAGCCATTCGGTTTCTTTTTTTTGGCGCGCCGCCGGATTAATAGTCTTTTTGGCAATATCGTTATATTCTTCCAAAAGTTTTCCGGCGCGTTCCATTCCTTTTTTAAGACCTTCGGGAGCAGGACCTTTGCGCTCTTTGGTAATTTGAATCATAGCTTTTCTCTGAATAAATAAAATCCAATTGGCAATTCGGGCGATTTATAGATGAATTATCGTTTAATACCGGTTTCATCGCCCATGATGTTTTAATAGTTTTTGTTTAGTTTTTTCGTCAATTTTTCCTGTTGGTTCAAGCCCCTGACGTTCCTGAAAGACGGCAAGCGCGCTTTGCGTCTCCGGATTGTCTTTGCCGTCGAGTTCTCCATTATAAATTCCCATTTGTTGGAGCCGGGCTTGAATGCCGAGAACTGTATCGACTGGTGGCAACGTGCGAAGATCCAAGTAATACTTGAATTCCATCACACCGCTTCCGACCGTTAGGCGTGCCCTTTTGGCGTCCGGTCGAACGGAATGCGTGATTGTCCCGTTTTCGCCAATGCTGCCTTCAATCGTCATTTCGTCGTCAATAACCAGAACGTATTTTTCTCCGATCAGCGGTTCGCCGAAAACGAGCGGGCGAAAACGAAAAAGGGATGGCGTGTTTTTGCATTGAAAGCGATGGACTTGATTGGTGGCGCCGGCAACAGTTTTTAGCCGGAGCGACGGAATAAAAACCTGGTCGCCTATCTCCAAAACATCAGGGTCGCGGCGTAAATCTTTGAGCGATGCATTATTCGGGTGATTCCAAATCACATCGGAAAAATGCCCGTAGTAAAAAGCAAGGCTCTCGATGTTTTCGCCGGCGCGAACCGTATGATAAATATTGGTCGGCTTCTCACTCATACAATTTTTTGAAATTGGGAAAAGGTTCGTGACAGAATATTATTCTTAATCTGAAAGACTAAAAATACAACTTCCGACAGACTTTAATTTAGTTTCTATGTTAAGTTTCAACCGGCAAAATTGTCAATGCTTTTAAAAATTTCGATGAAATATTTACGATGGCTTAGTTGGAAATTAAACCGCGCGTTTCAGCAAAAAGTTTCACTCAGACAAAACCTTTCTTTTCTCTCAAACATTGGAAACATTAATCTCGCCGAAATCAAAAAAGCAGAAACGGTCGGCAAAAGCCCGTACGCGGACGTTTTTGTCCATTCGAACAGTAACCGATAAGTCCTTACTGAGAGGCGTTTTTACGGATCAAACTCCATCGCAAAGCTCCGAATATTTCGATAATCGAAACTGGAATTTGCTCTTTCCGGTTCAGGGAAACATAAGGCGGTTTGCTTAATTGTGAACATTTCGATTTCAAGAACCAACCCTAGAATATGCCAGAAATACAATTTAGAGCTTTCCCAAAAAATTCAAAGGGAAATTCATTACTCTCTAATTCGGGTAGAATCGTTTGTCTGAGGAAAAAAATAACGGAAGAGAGTTTTTCTCTTCCGTTATTAATCAGTTTGGCTGTCCAACAATAAATTTTGTTACTAACTTTATTGTCTTGTTACAAAGTTTATTGTCCCAAGATAAATCCTTGTAGTGCGCTAATAAAGTTGGGAACTGTGTTAAACATCGTTCAAGGATTCGCCAATTTTTATGCTAATAAAGTTGGAAACTGGTGTCAACAAGTTTTAAAAAAAGTTAATAACAAAACTTAAAGGAAGATTTTTCTCATTGAAGGTCAAAACCGTGAAATACATCAGGCACAATTTTGTTTAAGAAAATTTTTTGTTTTCGATTTGCAATTTTTCGACTGATGGATGCAGAATACAAAAACAGATGAAATTTTTCTCAAGCCAAATTCATCACCATCATCACGCGACCCATCATCATCGCGCGAGCTAATCCGAATTTTATTCAATCCTAAAATTAGTTTTATCAAATAAGAAAAGCGCGAACTTTTGAAGAAGTTTTCACGCTATTTTTTTTATCTTTTTATGTTTACCAGTAAATTAAAAATCGCTGTTCAGAAAACGGGACGTTTGAGCGAAAGCTCAATCAGTCTTTTGCGAAAATGCGGAATCGAATTTGAAAACGGACTCGGAAAGCTGAAATCTTCGGCGCGAAATTTTCCGCTCGACATTTATTTTTTGCGCGACGACGATATTCCGCAGTATGTCGCCGATGGCGTAGCAGATGTCGGCATCGTCGGCGAAAATATTCTGCACGAAAATCTTTGCCGCGTCGAAGCATTTGAAAAGCTCGGTTTTGGCAAATGCCGCCTTTCTATTGCCGTTCCGAAAACTTTCGAGTATCGTTCGGTTGAAGATTTAAAGGGCAGACGCATTGCTACGAGTTACCCGAAAATTCTCGGCGATTTTTTGCGGAAAAATAATGTCAACGCCGAAATTCATACGATCAGCGGTTCGGTCGAAATCGCGCCGAGCATCGGTCTGGCGGATGCCGTCTGCGATCTGGTCAGTTCCGGCGACACACTGTTTACGAACAATCTCCGCGAGGTCGAAACAGTGCTTAATTCCGAAGCCGTGCTGATTGCCCGTGCTGGTCTGGAAGCGGATTCTCGAAAAATTTTCAACCAACTCGTCTTTCGTCTGCGAGCTGTTCGCTGCGCGACGCAGAACAAATATATTCTGCTTAACGCGCCCGACGAAAAACTCGATGAAATTATCAGAATCCTGCCCGGAATTAAAAGTCCGACCGTGATGCCGCTTGCCGAAAAAGGCTGGAGTTCGCTCCATTCGGTCGTCCGCGAAACGGAAGTTTGGGAAATCATTGAGCAGCTCAGAACACACGGCGCAGAAGGAATTTTAATCGCTTCGATTGATCAAATGATTCAGTAGAAAAGGAAACAAGAAAACTATGCAGATTATACGTTACCCGAAAAGAAAAACCTGGAACGAGATATTAAAACGTCCGGCATTTGAAACGCAATCTTTAGAAAAAATCGTTTCCGGCATTTTGGAAGATGTCAAAAATAACGGCGATTGCGCCGTTAAAAATCACACAAAAAAGTTCGATCAAATCGAGTTCGATGATTTGCAAGTCTCGGCTGAAGAAATCGCACGCGCCGAAACTTTAATTTCAGATGAATTGAAAAACGCGCTGCATATCGCTCAAGCGAACATCGCCAAATTTCACGAAGCGCAGAAAGAAAAAACTGCTGTTATCGAAACTTCTGCGGGCGTTTTTTGCTGGCGAAAATCGGTCGGCATCGAAAAAGTCGGGCTGTATATTCCGGGCGGAACCGCGCCGCTTTTTTCGACCGTTTTGATGCTCGGCGTTCCGGCACGGATTGCGGGCTGTAGCGAGATAATTTTATGCTCGCCGCCTGACCAAACCGGTTCACTGCATCCGGCGATTTTGTATGCGGCGCGTCTGTGCGGCATCGAAAAAATTTTCAAAATCGGCGGCGCGCAAGCCGTCGGCGCGCTCGCTTACGGAACGGAATCGGTGCCGAAAGTTTATAAAATTTTTGGACCCGGCAATCAGTTCGTCACCGCCGCCAAACAATTTGTCGCCCGCGACGGTCTGACCGCCCTCGATCTGCCCGCCGGACCTTCGGAAGTGGCAGTTTACGCCGACGAAACGAGCATACCGTCGTTCGTCGCCGCCGATCTGCTGTCTCAAGCCGAACATGGCGCGGACAGTCAGGTTCTGCTGATTTCAACCGATTTGCAAATTATTGAAAAAGTCCTGAGCGAAGTCGATAACCAGATCATTGAGCTGCCGCGCCGCGCCGTCGCATTCAAAGCTTTGAAAAACAGTCGTGCGATTCTTGTGAAAAATGAAAATGAAGCCGTCGATTTATTAAACGAATACGCCGCCGAACATTTGATTTTAGCCTGCAGGGAAGCGGAAAAAATCGCTGAACAAATCACGAACGCCGGTTCGATTTTTCTCGGAAATTATTCATGCGAAGCGGCAGGCGATTATGCGTCTGGAACTAACCACACGTTGCCGACCGGTGGTTTCGCCAAAATTTACGGCGGCGTTTCGCTCGACAGTTTTACGAAAAAAATTACCGTTCAGAAATTAACAAAAGACGGCATTAAAAACTTGGGCGGAACTATCGAGACGCTCGCCGCGGCGGAAAATCTAGACGCGCATCGGCGGGCTGTCTCCATAAGGCTCGAACAGTTGGCAAGCGTGGCGGGAGAAAACGAAAATGTCATTTGATCTTGAAAAACTCGTGCGCGAAAACGTCAAAAATTTAACCGCCTATTCGTCGGCGCGGCAGGAATTCGCAGGCGCGGCGCAGATTTTTCTCGATGCCAACGAAAACAGTTTCGGCTCGCCCGTTCGCGCGAACCTCAACCGCTACCCCGATCCTTTGCAGCTTAAACTTAAACGCGTCATCGTGAAACGCGAACGAATCGCGCCCGGGCAAGTTTTTCTCGGAAACGGTTCGGACGAAGCGATTGATCTATTGTTTCGCGCTTTCTGCGAGCCGCGAATTGACGAGGCAATTATCACGCCGCCGACTTACGGAATGTATGAAGTTTCTGCCGCCGTCAACGACGTAAAAATCAGCCGCGTCGCGCTCGGCGGAGATTTTCGGATTTCATCCGAAAGAATTTTAGGAGCGACTTGCGAACAAACAAAAATAACTTTTTTATGTTCGCCGAATAATCCGACGGGAAATCTGCTCGAGCGAACGGAAATTTTGAAAATCGCCGAAAAATTTTCGGGCATCGTCGTCGTGGACGAAGCCTATGTTCATTTTTCAGGTGCGCCTTCGCTGATCGGCGAGCTTGAAAATTTTCCGAATCTGGTCGTGCTGCAAACCTTTTCAAAAGCCTGGGGTTTAGCGGGTTTGCGCATCGGCGCGGCTTTTGCGAGCGCGCAAATTATTGAGATTTTGAACCGGATCAAACCGCCGTATAACGTCGGCGCACTCGCGCAGGAAATTTTGCTCGAAGCTTTGGAAAACGAAAACGAAATGCGCCGCGCCGTCGGTTTAATCGTCGAAGAACGCGAACAAGTAAGAGAAATTCTAACGAATTTGCCGTTCGTCGAGCGCGTTTATCCGAGCGACGCGAATTTTCTGCTCGTTAAAATGTCGAACGCCGCGAAAGTTTATCGTTACCTGCTCGAACAAAAAATCGTCGTTCGCAATCGTTCGAACGTCGAACGACTAAATGAATGTCTGCGAATCACCGTCGGCACGCCGCAGGAAAACGAGGCATTGACGAGTGCTTTAAAAAAATTACCGCTGGAAAAATTATTATGAAAAAAGTTTTATTTATCGACCGGGACGGAACTTTGATCAAAGAACCGGACGATTTTCAGATTGACTCATTCGAGAAACTGGAATTTCTGCCCGAAGTGATTTTTTACTTGGGGAAAATTGCTCGCGAAACCGATTACGAATTAGTGATGATGACAAATCAGGACGGACTCGGTACGCCCGTTTTTCCCATTGAAGATTTTCAGCCCGTGCAGGATTTACTTCTCAAAATTTTCGAAAGCGAGAAAATCCGCTTTGCAGATGTTTTCATCGACCGGACGTTTGAGCGCGACAATCAGCCGACGCGCAAGCCCGGAACAGGAATGCTCGGAAAATACGCGAACGGCGACGTTTACGATCTGGCAAATTCCTTCGTCATCGGCGACCGCGCGACCGATGTGAAGCTCGCCGAAAACCTTGGCGCGAAAGCGATTTTTATTGAAAATCCTAATTTTGAATTGCCCGATAACGCGAATGACGTCTTTGTTGCGAAAAACTGGCGCGAGATTTATCAGCATTTAAAACTTCCGCCGCGCAGAGTTTCGCATCGCCGTCGGACGAAGGAAACCGACATCGAAATCGAATTAAATCTCGACGGCGCGGGACGTGCTGAAATTGTTACGGGCATTGCTTTTTTCGATCATATGCTCGAACAAATCGCGCGTCACGCCGCGATTGATTTGAAAATCAAAGCGACGGGCGATCTGCACATCGACGAGCATCACACGATGGAAGATGTCGCCATCACATTGGGCGTAGCGTTCGATCTCGCGCTTCAAAACAAATGCGGAATGGCGCGTTACGGGTTTTGTCTGCCGATGGACGATTGTCTGGCGCAGGTCGCTGTCGATTTCGGCGGGCGCAGCTGGACGATCTGGGACGCCGAGTTCAGGCG
>CADEFG010000112.1 GCA_902826505.1 uncultured Acidobacteriota bacterium | reverse complement strand
AAACGCCGCCCGCGAATTTTCTGACGTTTTTCCCTTTGCTCGTGTTATGCGTCGTGCCGAATCTGGTTTCGTTCTATTCGTTGTATTTTCTGCTCTTCCCGCGTTTTTTGGTGCGCAAAAAAATTCTCGCGCTCGTCATTTCCGGAGTTTTTGTCGCTCTGGTCGCCGCGTTTTCGGGCAGTCTGATCTCGCTCGGCTTTTTCGGGTTCGACCAACCGGTTTTTTCGGACGCGCGCGAATTTTTTTCGCTGACCGCCAGTTTGTTTCTGATCGCCGCGATTCACGGCGGAATCGCGCTCGTGATTCGCGGTTTTATCAGCTGGTTTACGGAAATAAAGCTCAAGGAGGAACTCGCTCGAAAAACTTTTGAAATGGAAATTGCTTTGATCAAATCGCAGATCAACCCGCATTTTCTATTCAATACGATCAACAATATCGACGTTTTGATCACGAAAGACGCCGCGCTCGCCTCCGAATATCTCAACAAACTTTCGGATATTTTGCGCTATATGGTTTACGAAACAAAGCCTGAAAAAATCCCGCTCGCCAAAGAGCTCGGCTACATCGAAAAATATCTTGAACTGCAAAAGATCCGCACCGCCAATCCCGATTATGTGAATTTTGAAATAACCGGCAGCGCCGACAACAAGACGATCGCGCCGATGATTCTTTTTCCGTTCATCGAAAACGCCTTCAAACATACCGAAAACCGGAAAAGTGCGAATTCGATTCGGATCAAAGTATTGATCGAAAAGGACAAATTCACCTTTGAATGCGAAAATTCGTATCAAAAAAATCTGAACGAAACGCGGGATTTCGGCGGTTTGGGAAATGAATTGATCAGAAAACGGCTGATGCTGATTTATCCCGGACGGCATTTGCTCGAAATTACCGGCAACGACCGTGTTTACAAGGTGAGATTATCGATTGATTTAATCAAAGGTTGAATGGTTTAATTTTTGTATGAGTTTGATCAAGTTACGCACTGCCAACATCAACGATCTATCGCTGCTTCGCCATTGGGACGAACAACCGCACGTTTGGGCATCAGACCCGAACGACGATTGGGGTTGGGAAATCGAACTTGAAAAAAATCCCGTCTGGCGCGAACAATTGATCGCCGAATTGGACGGTCGCCCACTCGGGTTTATACAGATCATTGACCCGCTGCTTGAAGAAAGTCATTATTGGGGCGACGTCGCGCCCGATCTGCGGGCGATCGATATTTGGATCGGCGAAGCCGGCGATTTAAGCAAAGGCTACGGAACAACGATGATGAAATTGGCGCTCGAACGTTGTTTTGCCGTTCCAAAAGTGACGGCGGTAATTATTGATCCGCTGGCTTCGAATACCGACGCGCACCGATTTTACGAACGGCTCGGCTTCAAATTCGTCGAACCGCGTCGCTTTGGCGAAGACGATTGCTTTGTCTACCGTTTAGACCGCGCAGACTGGTTAAAATCAAATGAAAATTAACTGCATTATAGTCGAAGACGAACCGCTCGCGCTCGAACGCACCAGGGAATATGTGCTGAAACTTCCATTTTTAAGTTTGCGCGCGACTTTTGATAATGCAATCGAGGCTTTAACTTTTCTAAAAACGAATAAAGTCGAACTGATCTTTCTCGACATCAATTTAGGCGAGTTTTCGGGGATTCAGCTTTTGGAATCAGCCGCGATTTCGAGTCAGGTAATCTTTACGACGGCTTATCAGGAATACGCTTTAAAAGGTTTCGATCTGAAAGTGACGGATTATCTTTTGAAGCCTTTTACCTTTGAAAGATTTATTCAGGCGGTTGACCGCGCCGTGAACAATTTACCGAAAAAACAAACTCAACCATCGAAAAACTTCATCTTCGTCAAAACCGAAAACCGGCTCGAAAAAATCAGTTTAAGGGAAATAATTTATATCGAAGGAATGCGCGATTACCGGCAGATTCACGCTGCGGGCAAACGCGTGATGACGCCGCAAACCTTTACCGAACTTGAGCGGTTGATCGCGCCGAACCTCATTTGCCGCGTGCATAAATCTTTTATGGTCGCGCTCGATAAAATCGATTCGGTCGAAAAAAGCGGCATCCGCATCAAAGACCGGATCATCCCGCTCTCGGAAACCTACAAACAAAGATTTTTCGTGCTGATAAATCATCAGGTCGGTAAATTGAAGCTTTGACTCTTAAACGGCGGATTTTTTCTGCAATCTTTCGAGGATTTTTTCGCTCTTTAATTCGCGCAAAGCGTCCGCCGCGATCCAGCGCCCCGCTTTTGTGTTGCGCGCTTTTATTCGTTCGGCGGCTTCGACAGCGAGCTTGTTCAAATTCAAATTGCGCTTGCCGATTTGCCGGAGCGACCAGTTGACCGCTTTTTTGATAAAATTCCGGTCGTCGTCGGCGTGCGTTTCGAGAACCGGTAAAAACTGCGCGATTCGTTGGTCCGCCGCTTTTTTATCGTGCACGGCAAGCCACGCGATCAACACGATTCCGGCGCGTTTGACGAATTCTTCGTCGCGCTTCGACCACTGAAAAACCTTTTCATAAGCAAATTCCGTCCGGCAAAAAAGATGCCCGCACGTACCGTCGCAAATCGCCCAATTATCAAAATCCGCCGTCCAAGCATCCATCTGTTCGGACGAAACCTGTTTCGGATCATCGATCAAATAAGCAATCACACGCGCTTCGTGGATTCCGGTTTCCCAAAGTTCGAGCGCGAGCGCGTGACGATCTTCGGTTTGTTTTTTAACATCTTTCGCCAGATCTTTGAGAACCGGCGCGGAAACGCCGAACGCCTTTTTCGTCGTGATGCCGAAACGCTTCATGCCCGCGATATTGACCGGATTTTCGAGCGATTCGAGTTTTTTGATGATTTCGTCAATTTTCATTCAGATTTTGGAAAATTCCGCCTTTAAGAATGCTTCGGTTTTCTCAAACCAAGAAACAAGTTCCTGCCATTCTTTTGGATAAGCGCTCCACCAGGAAACTTTCGTCTGATGATAAAATCCGAGAGTTTCAATGCCGAATCTTTCGCCGTCAAGCCCGAGAATCTCGTCTTTTGCAAAAGCCGGAAACCGGATTTCGGACAGCCGATCATGGAGATTGTTAAATATTTCCGGCTCGATTCCGACCGTTTTTGTTTCAAAGGTCGGCTCAGCGTGAAAGCCTTCCTTCAAGCCGGTCAAAGGATCATTCAGCCGTTTAAAGTCGGTTTGTCGTTGCCAGACCATTTGTCTGACAAACGGTTTCGGCAGCGGATTTATTTGCGGTTGCGGTTTGTAGAAAACCCAGTGTTTCTCGGGCGTAAAGGTCGGCGAAATCCATAAATGCAAAACGGGCGCGAAATGTTTTGTTGTTTCATCCTTCGGCAATAATCGCGGATCTGCAAGCATTTGTCTTGCTTTTGTTTCAAGCTCCTGCCATTCTTTTTCGCGTTTTTCGATCATCTTCACATTGATTCAAAGGCGGCAAGAAAAGTGTCGTGAGAATTACAAGCGTAACCGAAAGCGTTTGAAGGAACCACTATGCCGAATTTTTTAGATTCTTCATCAAAGAAAACTTTATGTCCTTCAAGGCTTTCAGGATTTTCTTCCAAAACGATCCAAACTTCTCGAAGCCCTTCGCCGAAATGTATTTTTCGTTTTTTCGGACGTATTAAACATTTCTTCAAATCGCAGCTATGCCAATTTGTAATTGACCAATCACCGTTTATTTCTCTTTCAATGATTTGCGAAATTTCCTTCGGCTTCATATTTTAACCCAATTCCGACTCCAACACGGTTTGCGTCTGTTTGTTTCGAAATTCGCGAAGTTTTTCTCTTAATTCGGAGCGCGAATTCGCGAGAATCGAAATTGCCAGAAGCGCCGCGTTTTTGGCACCTGCCGTGCCGATCGCGAGCGTTCCGACCGGAACGCCAAATGGCATTTGAACGATCGAAAGCAGCGAATCCATGCCCGACAACGCTTTGCTTTGAACCGGCACGCCGAGCACCGGCAAAACCGTCTGCGAAGCGCACATTCCCGGCAGATGAGCCGCGCCGCCCGCGCCCGCGATGACGACTTCGAGCCCGCGCGCTTCAGCGGTTTTGGCAAATTCAAACAACAGATCGGGCGTCCGGTGCGCGGAAACGACGCGGGATTCGTGCGCAACGCCGAATTCTTCTAAAATATCAGCGGCGTTTTTCATCGTTTCCCAATCGGAAGTGCTGCCCATGATGATCGCAACGAGCGGGTTTTGATTTTTGGTTTTTGGTTTTTGGTTTTTTGCCATTTTATAAATTTCCTTTGTCGGTCGAAGAATAACCGAACAATGCCCGAAGTTTTTGCGAAGGAAGAAATTTGAATATCGAATCGCCGCGACTCGTGATTCTCAAATAGAAAGTTCCCAGATTTGTAATCACCACGCCGCGCTGTCGTTTAAAACATTCATACAAAGTCTCGGTAAAAGCATCAACCCATTTTTCGGCGGTCTTATCGCTGACGTTCATCTTTTGCGCCAAAAGTGCGACAAACTCTTTTTTCTTTATATTTTCAGCCATCTTAATCCCTGACAACTTCGACGACGATTCCGCCGAAACGATGTTCGCTGACGAAACATTTTCTGCCGTCAATATAGCAAATTTGGCGCAAATACGCTTCGCCGCTATCGAGATAAACGGCGCATAAACCGCCGGACGGATCGGTATTCGAAAATCTTAGCCGACGACCGTAGGCGTCCGATGTTTTGCTTTGGCATCGCCGGCAAACCTGATTCGGATAGCGTTCCCAATGCGCGACTTCGGACGAACAAATCGGGCAATCGTGCGTTTCGTTCATGACCCTATTTTACGGGAATCAGTCGTCCAACTTTCGGCAATTCGACAGTTTTTTTATCTTTCAGATACTGCATCACGATCTCAGACAGCAAACCGCTTTTTGATATGGATTTTGTCCCGAGAAAAGTTTGATACAAATCGCCGCCTTCCCAGATAAAACTGTTGGTCGCAACTCGGTAAATTTTGCCGTCGTCCGCCGCTTTTCCGCCGATTTCAAGACTGACGAGCCTTTTTCCAAGCGGTTTCGACAAATCGTATTTTGCGGCGAGCCCCGAAACTTGAATCATTCCGCGCTCAAGCGAAAAGCCTTGTTCCAAGACTTCTTTGATCTGTTTGCCCGTCATTTCGCAAACGACCAGCGAATTGACAAACGGCAGCGCGTCATAAACATTGCCGTTGGTAATTTCGCCTTCCGGCAAATCCGCCCGCAGTCCGCCCGCGTTGGTGATTCCGATGTCGGCATTGCCAACTTCCCGCAAAACATCGGTGACAAAATTTCCGAGACTCGATTCGCGGTTATAATCGCGCACCAGACGACTTTTCAAAACGCCCTGCACGACGCCGATCTGCGGTGCCGTGAGCTTTTTGTAAAAGGCGATCTTTCGCGCAATTTCCGCGTCGGGCTTGAATTTATCGCTCCAGACCTTCAGCAGTTCGCCGGAATGCGAAGCGATTTTTTTGCCGTTCAGTTGCAAATTCAGATAGCCGAGCCGAGTTCCGTAGCCGTAAGTTTGGACGATCAAAGTGCCCGTTTTCGGATTCACAAAAGGCTTTTCGATGCCGCGATGCGCGTGTCCGCCGACAAAAACGTCAATGCCTTCGACTTCCGAAGTGAGGCGAATGTCCTCGTCAAAATCGCGCTGGACTTCCGGGCGATTTTCGGCGTCCGTTTGCATCGGTCCGGTTTTGCCTTGATGAGCTAAAACGACGATCAAATCAACTTGCGGCTTTAATTCCTTGACCAGCTCGCGGACGATCGGGACGGGATCGCGGAAATCGAGATTCGTAATTCCCGACGGCAGCGCGACGCTCCGGGCGTCGATTCCGATAATCCCGATGACGCCCAACCGCACGCCGTCTTTTTCCAGAATCGTGTAGGGTCGGCTGTAACGAATGTTCGTGTCTTTATAGTAAATATTTGCGCCGAGACACGGAAACGGAACCCGGTCCATTTGTTTGATGAAATTATCTGCGCCGTAATCAAATTCGTGATTGCCGATCGCCATCGCGTCATATTTCATCGTCAGCATCATTTCCATCAATGCCTCGCCTTTGGTCAAAAACGACATCTGCCCCGTAAACATATCGCCCGTATCGAACAAAAACGTCGTTTTTTCCCGTTCGCGAATTTGGTTGATGTAGGTCGTCAGATGAGCCGCTCCGCCAAGTTTTGGCGAATCTTTCAACCAATACGCCGGAATCGGATCAAACGCCGAATGAAAATCGTTTGTATAAAGTATTGTTACGGAACGGGTTTGAGCTAAACACGCGAGACTCAAAAAACAGGTCAACAATAAAACGGAGATGGCTTTTTTCATACCGCTATTTTTAACAGATTTTTGGCGAAAACAAAAAGGATGATTTTGTAAATTCAGATGTTTTGGGATTTTAATCAATAATCGTGATTTGCCCTGAAATTATCAGATTCTCAAAATCAGCCAGAGTATAACCATCTTTTTTGGAACTAAAGTCTGAATAATAAAAACCTATGTGGCGAATTTCGTTTCTTATCGACTTCTGTTCATTCGTTTTCGCCTCGACTTTTAGCGCAATTAATTCCTCAATTCTTTTCGCCTCAAAAAATCGTGAATTTGTTTTTTCATTGCATTTTATACAAATCACCGTTCAGATATTTTAATCCCGAATCACAGATGATCGTCACGATCTTTTTTCCCGCGCCGATCATTCGGGCTCTTTGAATTGCCGCCCAGACATTCGCGCCCGAGGTCGTGCCGCCGAAAATTCCTTCGAGTCTTGCCAGTTTTCGCGCCGTGTCGGCGGCATCTTCGTCTTTGACCGGGATAATTTCATCCGCCAAATCCAAACGGCAGATCGACGGAACAAAACCGGCGCCGATGCCTTCTAATCTGTGCGTGCCCGACGTATCGCCGCCCGAGAGCGAACGGACATTGAAGGGTTCGATCGCCAGACAGCGGATATTCGGGATTTTCTCTTTGAAAACTTCGGCATTGCCCGAAAAACTTCCGCCGGTTCCGACGCCCTGGATAAATTCGTCAATGTCGTTTCCCAAAGAATCCAAGATCTCGTTTGCCATTTTGTGATAGGCGTTGCGATTGTCGATATTGTTAAACTGGTCAGTCCAAAAAGTGTTCGGATTTTTGCTCAACTCTGCGGCTCGGGCGACCAGCGAATCGATCAGTTTGGCGGTGATTTTGCCGTTCTCGCTCGGAATTATTTCAAGATTTGCGCCAAACGCCCGCATCGTCAGAAGTTTTTCCTGAGCAAAAGCCTCGGACGAAACAAAATGCGCCTGGTAGCCTTTGACGGCGCAAACCATCGCGAGCGAGCTGCCCGTGCTGCCGCCCGTGTATTCGACGACGGTTCCGCCGCCCCGAAGCTCGCCGCGCCGTTCCGCGCCTTCGATCATCGAAAGCGCCATTCTATCTTTCATACTGCCGGTCGGATTCGAGCCTTCGTATTTGACATATATTTCGGCTGAACCGGGTTCGGCGAGTCGCTCCAATTTTATTAACGGTGTATTTCCGATTGCTATCATTTTTAGATTTTATTCTTGCTAAATTTTCACT
Organism: uncultured Acidobacteriota bacterium; assembly: GCA_902826505.1. GTDB lineage: Bacteria > Acidobacteriota > Blastocatellia > Pyrinomonadales > Pyrinomonadaceae > JAFDVJ01. The sequence goes on along the minus strand of CADEFG010000112.1, from coordinate 2,928 downwards.
AAAATCAAAAAGGACGAAGCCGAAACTTTCGCCCTTCGTAGCCAAACTTGATTTTTGTTTACAACTTTTCCAAAAGCGATTCCGCCTCGCGCTTGTAGCCTTCATCTTCGCCTTCGTGGTTTTTGTTCGGCGGCGCATTCCGGATCCATTCGAGCTGTTCACGTGCCTTCGCCTGGTCGCGGTTTGAAATATATGCTTCGGCGAGAAACAGACGATTCAGAAAAAACTTCGGACCCAGGTTTACTGCGTTTTCCAGACATTCGACCGCCTTTTTCGTATTTCCCACAGAAAACGGAAAACCCGGCGCTTTGTGATAAAGCCTGCCAAGCACGCGCCACGGTCCGCCGTAAAAATAGCTTTCATCAATTTCCAAAGCCTTTTCCGCTGCGTCCTTGATCGGCGTAATCAGCGTCAGACTTTGCATAATTCCTTTTTCCTGCCCGTATGAGCCGAAATTGACGGCGAGCCAGAAATTCGCCTCCAGACAGTCTTCGTTTATCTCGACGCCGGTTTTTCCGCAACTGACGCCCTCGTCAAAAAAAGCGATCTTGTCGCCCGCGTCCTCGGCATATTCGCCCAGCCAGTAATTGATCTCGGACAATAAACCGTAAGCCCAATCGCATTCGGAATCCGCTTCGACGAGCGCGAAAAGCTCATCGCGCGCCGTTTCGAGATTCCATTCATCAAGCTCGCGTTCGTCGATCAATTTCCGCACCTTTCGGAAGATTTCTTCGTGTTTCATAAAAACCAATTTTTCCCGGATTAGTATTTGAACTGTTTATAAAATTACTACCGAACAGAAAATAAGACAACATTTCCGCAATTTTCTCGAACGTCAAAAGTATCAGCTTTGCACAAAAACGTCACCAAGCGCGGGAATCGTCAATCGTCAATCGTCAATCGGTAATCGGCAAGCAAAATGTCCGGTTCACTTAAAGATCTAGGGTTTTATTCGATTTCCGATTGACGATTTCCGATTGACGATTGACGATTTCCGAACGCCCGTGCCGACTTTTTGTGTAAAGTCAAAAGTATGAAACCAGAAACCTCCGCCTTAATTTTCAGTTAATTCACGGCTAACCAAATTTATGACGCTTTCCGTTTCGTTCCCGAACATTTTTTTTGCCCATTTTTTCGGTTTGGAGAATTTCTCTAAGATCAAAAACAACGCCAGTCCTTCATCTTGCGACCAACTTTTGCCGCCGCGCCGGACGCCTTTGAGAACGATTTCCGCCGGCAGGTTCGCGCCGCGTTCGTGCGTCAGCCACGCATACATCGTGTATTGCCCGAGTCCTTCCATCGTCAGAAAAAACTCGTCGATCGGTTTCAGATTTTCAAACTTTCCGGTGAAAAAATCCGCCTGTCTTTTTCGCAAAAGTTCTATTCCGTTTTTTATCAATGCAATTTTTGCCGCTTTATTTTTTTCGGCGGACGCCTCATAAAAGGTTCTGACTTCCTTTACGTATAGCTCGGTATAAGGCGCGTTTTTCTTGAAAAGATTTTGCACGATGTCGTCGGAAAACTCCGTTTCAAAGCGATTGTTTTTTTCAAACGCGCCGAGCTGTTTGCCGAAATTCCGGATCTGCTGCGAATGCGCAAATTCGTGGAGAAAAACTCCCGTAACTAAATTTTCGAGTCCTAACTCATCGCTTTTGACTTCGGCTTGACGCCAGAAATCCGGCAGCGGCATCACGAAAAAAGAGCCTGCTTTTTCGCCCTTTAATTCCGCCGCAAACGACATCAAGCCAACCGGCACGACGTTTTTGTCGGGCAGCGTGAGCGAACCGCGATGCGGAGATTTTTTCCAGACGAAAGATCTTTTGAGCAGTTTCGGTCCGGTGATAAGCTCGCCTTCGGGAATCGTAATCTTGGAAGTCGAATAAACGTCCTGGTCGTCAAAAAAAACAAATTCGACCGGCTCTAATTTCTTGATGCCGTAAACATCGCGGCAAATCAGCTCCCAAGCCGCGAACCATTTCCCGACCTGACTCGTAAATCCGGCATCGGCGACCGGTTCGGACTTTTGTCCAAACGCGAAACCGCCGCATAAAAAAAGCGTCAAAATAAATAAGGCGATATTTTTAACCATCCAAATTATCTCATCGATCACGGAATTTTAACTAAAAAAGGACGAAGCCGAAACTTTGCCGGAATGCTTTATCGACTTTTCTTTTTCGCCCAGATATAAGCGCGGCGGCTCGGATATTCGGCGTCCGCGTAAGGCTCGCGTTCGATCGCGTCAACGATCTCGAAACCCGTTTCATTCAATAACGCGATGATCTTCGGCGGCTCGAAAAAATAAAAATCGATGTTCACCGGTTTGTCTAAAAATTCGTCGAGATGCACCGTTTGATCGCCGATGTGAAACGAAAAAAGAAACTCGCCGCCGCTCATTAAAACTCTGCTTATTTCGGTAAATGCTTGTTTCAACTGCTCGAAATCAAAATGCACGATCGCGTAAAAAGCAACCGCCGCGCCGAATGTTTGATCCGCAAACGGCAGACTCAAAATATCGGCGACTTCAAACTCGAGCGGCGGATTTTGCTCTCTCGCGACGGCGATCATCTGCGGCGAAATATCCGCGCCGATAATGCTTTGCACACCGCAGTTATTTAAAAACGCGGTCGTCTGTCCCGGTCCGCAGCCGAGATCGAGAAGGCGTCCGCGCTGACGATTTTCGGCGGCAAAAGCCGTCAGCAAAAGCCGGTCGAGATGCTTGTGCGCGAGTTCGTCCGAAAACTTCGCGCCGTAAACACGCGCCGTTTTATCGTAGCAATCAATAACTTGCGAGGTTTCCTGCATAAATTTTTATTAATCGATCCAAAGCCTTTAATACTTTGTTTTTTAAGTTTCTTGATATTTTTCTTTGCGCATTAGCGTCTTGGCGGGAAAATAAATTATTCATTTAGCATAAGTTCATTTCCCGCT
>CADEFG010000111.1 GCA_902826505.1 uncultured Acidobacteriota bacterium | reverse complement strand
AAATTTGTTTTGGCGCCGAGCGCGAAATCTCCGCAAAGGTGAAGATCATCGGGTTGCCTTCAGCTAAAAATTATCTTTATTCTCACGATAAAGCCGCGCTGGTTGAAAAATGTCTGGAAATCGGTGTGCCGACCCCCAAATCATTCATCATCAGAAAGTTGGACGATTTGGAAAATCTGCCGAATGATTTTAACTTTCCGTTAATGGTCAAGCCGGCTTATTCAAAATTGTTGAAAAACAATCGAATCTACGGGTTTACGGTCAAAAAGGTCGAAAATCGTCAGCGGTTGATCGATTGCGTCCGCGAGCATATCGAAAATTGTCCGCTCATCGTTCAGGAAAAGCTTGACGGATACGGTGCGGGCTACAATTTTTTAGCTGCTGACGGCGAGGTTTTCGTTTGTTACGCCCATGAACGCGTGCACGAACCGAGCGGCGGCGGACAAAGCAGTTATCGAAAAACAATTTCTCCCGATAAATACAAACTGCGCGAATATTCCGAAAAACTCGTGAAAGCGATCGGTTGGACGGGCATTGCGATGATCGAATATCGAATCGACCACGGAAATGCCTATATTATGGAGATCAACGGCAGATTATGGGGATCGATCGAACTCGGAATTTTCGGCGGTGTGAATATTCCGCTTTACTTTCTGGAATTCTTTGATGAAAATAAATTGCCGCCGAAAAATCTCGAAAGCCGCGAAGTTTTTGCACGGAATCTGAAGCTCGACATTCGTTCGGAGTTAAAAAAAGCCGTCGGCGATCGATCTTTAAAGCCGCTTTTTAGTTGGCTTGGTTCATTTCGAAGAAGTTTTTCCCGCTCTGAAATCATCGAAGACCATCCGTTTCGTGATTTCTTTTTTGAAGCGGCGGTTTATGGCGGATTTGCGAAGAAATTTTTTGGTCGAATAATGCCTAAAAAAAATAGTCTGGTGAAAAGCAAAAATGCCGGCGATATTCCGCAAATAAAAAAACGAATGAAGATAGGTTTTGTCTGTTTCGGAAATATTTGCCGAAGCCCTTTTGCCGAAGTTTATGCCGGGGCGAAATATCAGGACTTCGAGTTTTCTTCGTTTGGCTTTTTTCAGCCCGAAAATCGTTTGTCGCCGACCCACGCGGTCGAGTGCGCAAAAGAATTTGGCGTCGATCTAGAAACACATCGCTCAAAAGTTCTGACGGAAAAAGAAGTTGCCAACCTGGATTTTTTGTTTGTGATGGATGAACAGAATTTCGCGGATTTTCAAAATGCTTTTCCCGGCTATTTGTCGAAATTGTTTTATTTGAACGCGGCGAAAGAAATTGAAGACCCGTATAATAAAGGCAAAGAAACTTTCAGCCGGATCTACCGCGAAATTGCCGCCGAAATTGACACTTTGTTTGGTAAAATCTGAGAAGGAGTTTTCAAACCTTGCTAAAACAACAACTCAAAAACCTTTATTTTAATTTTTTGAAATTAAGCCGTCGCGACAAGCGGCTTTTTCAGCAGATTTTACAAAACAAAGCGGTCACGGTCTTAAATCTGCACCAGGTTTCGCCGCATGAAAATCCATTTTGGGCGCCCTTAAAGCCGGCGCTTTTCGATGATCTGCTGGCGTTTCTGAAAGCCGATTTCGAGGTCGTGACGTTTCGTGAAATTGAACAGACAAAAAGCGAAAAACCGCTTGCCGTAATTTCGTTCGATGACGGGTATTACAATTTTTACGAATTTGCCGCGCCGCTTTTAAAGAAACACGCGCTGGCGGCAAATATGAACATCATTCCGTCGTGCGTCGAAAGCGGCGAACCGATGTGGAACATCAAACTTTATGATTTTTTGAATTCCGCGCCGAAATCCGTCATCGATGAGATTCGCTTTTCGGGTTTCGAGTATCGTTTGAAGGACGAAAGCTTTGACGGGAAGGTGCAATACGGTCTGAAGATCAGCCGGTTTTTGAAAAATCGTCCGCGGATTGAGCGGCAGGAATTATTCGGGGAAATTGAAAATTTGATGCGGAAATGCGCATTTCAACGGACGCGGATGATGAATTCCGGCGAAATCAGGGAAATTTCCGAAACGCACGAGATCGGCGTTCATTCGTTTTCGCATGAGTCGATGGAGTTTGAGGAAAATTCGTTTTTTGAAGAAGATCTGCAAAAATGCGTCCGATATTTTGACGAAAAATTAGGATTGCCGCTCGAGATCTATGCTTTTCCAAACGGCAGTTATCGTCCCGAACAGATTGAATTTTTGCAGCGAAACGGCATAAAATACACGCTTCTGGTCGGCGAGGATTATGCACGGAAAGGACGGAATGTTTTCCCTCGATTCACCATTTACGGGGCGTCAAAACTCGAAACCAGATTTCAGGCATTGGGATTTAATAAAAAATTATGAAAGGCGTTGTCTTAGCAGGCGGACTTGGCTCACGGCTTTTTCCGCTGACGAAAATCACAAACAAACATTTACTTCCGGTTTATGATAAGCCGATGATCTACTACCCGATCCAGACGCTGATCAACGCGGGAATTGACGATATCATGATCGTCACGGGCGGAAATTATGCGGGACATTTTCTGCAGCTTCTCGGCAACGGCAAGGATTTCGGTTTGAAGCATCTGAACTACACGTATCAGCAAGGCGAAGGCGGAATTGCCGACGCCCTTTCGCTCGTTGAACATTTTGCCGACGACGAGCCGGTCTGTGTCGTTCTCGGCGACAATATCATCGAGGGCAACATCCGCAAAGCGGCGGAAGATTACCGCAATCAAAGCGGCGGCGCGAAAATTCTGCTCAAACAGGTTCACGACCCGCAGCGTTTCGGCGTTCCCGAACTCGACGGCGATAAAGTTCTGCAAATCGAAGAAAAGCCGAAAAACCCGAAATCCGATTTCGCGGTGATCGGCATTTATTTCTTTGACAACACGGTTTTCGACGTTATCAAAACCTTAAAGCCGTCCGAGCGCGGCGAGCTTGAAATTACGGACGTCAACAACCATTTTATCAACCAAGAGACGATGACCTGGGCGGAGCTCGACGGCTGGTGGACGGACGCCGGAACTTTTGAAAGTTTATTGCACGCAACCAATCTCGTCGCCAAAACCGGTGCCAACAATCTTGAACTAAGCGCGGCGAATTCTTAAGCATTTGCCCGCGAAAGACGCGACAAGACGCGAAATGATTTTCATTATTATTTCGTAAATTACGCGGGCAAATTCCTTTATTGATCGTAAAGCGCCAGACCCAAACCGAACTTTGCGGCGGCGCGCCGGAGAGCCATCGATTCTGCGTTACTGCTCGAATCACCATAGGCGTCGAGCGATTCGTCTTCCTGTCCGGTCGCTTCGCGGTAAACGACGCCTTCCAGACAGGGAATCGAAAGCCGGATCGTTAAGATCAATTTTCCGCCGATCGAATCGATCGAACGGATTTCGTAACACCAGCCCGCCGCGTAATGGTCGAGATATTTAACGGCGTCGTGCCACGCCAGATAGAGAATTTCCTTACCGCCCTGTTTGCGTTTGCGAAGATGTTTCTGGGCGATCGGTTTCGAGAGATCCTTGACGATTTCGCGGATCGAGCGCGCGCCGGTTTTGCCGTCGTCCGCTTGATTTTCGGTTGTTTCGAGTTCGGTTGTTGCTTGTGCTGCCATAAAATTCTTTCTCCATTTTTGATCAAACTTGTTTCATCTGTGAAACGATACCAAAGTTTTCGATTCAAATCAAATCGTCATCGGTCATGACGTTTTCGCGTATTTGTTTTGTTTTGATTGTCATATTAAGATTTTAGGCAAACTTTAAAAGTTATGAAATTCACCACCGCCGAAAAAGCCGTCGAAACGATCAATTCGGGCGACCGCGTTTTTGTTCAGAGCGTTTCCGCCGCGCCGCAGACCTTGATCAAAGCGATGTGCGCGCGCGCCGCCGAGCTGGAAAATGTCGAGCTCTATCATCTGCATACCGAAGGCGCCGCGCCGTATGCCGCGCCCGAATACGCGGGAAGTTTTCATACCAACGCACTGTTTGTCGGCGCCAATGTCCGCCAGGCGATCGCGACCGGCGAAGCCGATTATATTCCGACATTTTTGAGCGAGGTTCCGCTGCTTTTTCGGCGCGGGATTTTGCCGATCGACGTCGCGCTGATCCACGTTTCGCCGCCCGACCGGCACGGTTTTTGTTCACTTGGAACCTCGGTCGATGTTTCGCTCGCCGGCGTTCAAACGGCGAAAAAGGTCGTCGCGCAGATCAATCCGAAAATGCCGCGCACGCACGGCGACGGTTTGATCGATGTCCGGCATATCGATTTTGCGACGGTCGTCGAGGACGATTTGCCCGAAGTCGGCGGGATCGCGCTTTCCGCCGAAGAACTGTCGATCGGACGACACTGTGCGGAACTGGTCGAAAACGGGGCGACGCTGCAAATGGGCATCGGCGCGATTCCGAACGCCGTGCTGGTCGCGCTCAAAGACCACAAAGATCTCGGTGTCCACACAGAAATGTTTTCCGACGGCTTGATCGAGCTGATCGAAAAGGAAATCGTCAACGGAAAATTCAAGCGGGTTCATCCCAACAAGATCGTTTCGAGTTTTGTGATGGGCACGCGCCGTCTCTACGATTTTATCGACGATAACCCGGAAGTCGTGCTGCTCGATGTCGCGTATGTCAACGATCCGGCGGTGATTCGCCGCAACCCGAAGGTGACGGCGATCAACAGCGCGACCGAAATCGATCTGACCGGACAGGTTTGCGCCGATTCGATCGGGACGCGCATTTTTTCGGGCGTCGGCGGGCAGCTGGATTTTATTCGCGGCGCGTCTTTGTCCGAAGGCGGCAAACCGATCATCGCGCTGCTTTCGCAGACGAGCAAGGGCGAATCGAAGATCACGCCTTTTTTGAAGGAAGGCGCCGGCGTCGTGACGACGCGCGCGAATATGCACTGGGTCGTCACCGAATACGGCGCGGTCAATCTTTACGGCAAAACGCTGCGCCAGCGCGCGCTTGAATTGATTTCCATCGCGCACCCCGACCACCGCGAACAACTGACGCGCGCCGCTTACGAAAGATTCAAGGTTTTGATCAAGACGCCTTAAAATGAACCGTAAAAAACATCAGCGCAAGCCTTCGAGCGTTTCGCGAACGTGCTCGTAATGATGCCGAACGGTTTGCAGATCCGTGTCCGCATTGACGGTTCTTTCCGCCAGACCGATCAGCAGGCGCGCCTGCGTTTCGAGCAGCTCGTGGCGTTCCGCGCGTTCGTTGACGACATTGAAATTCTGATTGGATTTGCCCAAAATCTCCGTCGCGTTCAATAAACGCAAAATAACGGCGACATTGCCGCTCGCGTTTTGGCGAATTTGATTGAAGGCGAGATCGAAATAATCTTCGAAACGCTGCGGTTTGACGACCAGTCGCAATGTTTCGCCGCAAAAATAAAGCGGCGGCGGCGAGGGACGCCACGCGAGCGCGATCAGGATCGCCGTCAGGTAATCGATGCACGAAAGCGCGGTCGTCGTGTCGTTTATGGCGGGCGAAAGCGCCTTGAGCGCGATGTCGACGATTTGCCGCAAGCCGAATGCGATATCGCCCTCGACCGTGCGAAAATTTCCGATGTCGTAAGCTTCGTTAAATTCCCGGATTAATTGTTTGTCAGCCGTGAAATTCGCGTTTTTCGATGAAACCTGCAAAAGCGGCAAACCTTTGATCGTAAATTCACCGACGCGCCGCCGCATTTGCACGATCAGATCGTTGGCGCGAGCGAATTCGAGAAGCCCGTTCGTGTCGGCATTTTGAATATATCCGGTTTCATCAGAAGGGATTTTTACCCATTTTTTCGCCGCAAGTCCGCCGACAATTTGCGCGTCAAACTGTTTTTCGTCATATTCGAACGCGTAATTTTCCTCGATTTCACGAACGGTATCGTCGGCGATTTGCGAAATAATACTGGTTGCCTGAATCGTCGTGGCAACGTGATGAATAAAATAGATTAAAAAGCCGATGCCCGAAAGACCGAACAAAACGCCGAAAGCGACGGCGATCGAAGGCACGAAATTTCCGCCGTCATCGGCGCTGTTTTCGCGGATCGTCCGCAAAACGACAATGCAGTAGGCAAAAATCCCGACAAACGCGCCAAGGACGATCTGATTGCCCGTGTCGCGCATAAAATTTCGTAAAATACGCGGCGAAAACTGGGTCGAAGCAAGCGTCAGCGCGACGATCGTGATCGAAAAGACCGTTCCCGCAACCGTGATCATCGAACCGGCGACCACCGCCAGCATATCGCGTGCGCCCGACGGCTGAACGTCCAGAAAATGCGGAAAATAACTTAGTTCGTTGACATAAAAATCAACAGTGACCAGCAAAAGCCCGAGCAAACCGCCGCAAATCGCCAGCAAAGCCGGAATAAACCAGAGCGTCGCGGTCAGTCGTTTCCAATAATTTTTCGATTTAGTCATACGGTCAGAACCGCCTGCGGTAGCGGGTGGTTTAAGTTCGCATTTTAGAGCAGATAATTCAACCATCCGCTACCGCAGACGGTTCTGACGAAACTTAAACCGTCACGGCTTCGCGATATTCGCCCCAGACTTTTCTTAATCTGTGCGAAATTTCGCCGACCGTCACGTAATTTTCAACGCAGTCCAAAATACGCGGCAGCAGATTTTCCGTGCCGCGCGCAGCTTCTTCGAGTTTCGCGAGCGCGTTTTCGGCTTTTGACGCATCGCGTTTTTCGCGCACCGCACGCGTTCTTTCAACTTGTTCGCGTTCGATTTTCGGATCAACTTTGAGAATCGGAATGCTCGCGTCTTCTTCGATCCGAAATTTATTGACACCAACGACAATTGCCGTTTGTTTTTCGACGGCGCGTTGATAATCATAGGCGGCTTCCTGAATTTCGCGCTGCGGAAAACCCGTTTCGATCGCCTTGAGCATTCCGCCGAGCGCATCGATCTTCGTGATGTATTCGACGGCTTTTGCTTCTAGCTCGTTGGTCAATTCTTCGATCGCGTAGCTTCCCGCCAAAGCATCAACGATATCGGCAACGCCCGATTCGTGGGCGATCACTTGCTGCGTCCGCAGCGCGATCCGCGCCGCCGTTTCGGTCGGCAGGCTCAACGCCTCGTCCATTCCGTTCGTATGCAAGCTTTGCGTTCCGCCAAGCACGGCGGCAAGCGCCTGAATCGTCGTGCGGACGATATTCACTTCGGGCTGCTGCGCCGTCAGGGTCGAACCGGCAGTTTGCGTGTGAAAACGAAGCATCAGCGATTTCGGATTTAGTGCGCCGAAACGATCGCGCATAATTTTTGCCCAAAGACGGCGCGCGGCGCGGAATTTGGCGACTTCTTCGAGCAGGTTCAGGTGCGAATTAAAGAAGAACGAAAGGCGCGGCGCAAAATCGTCAATCTTCAAACCGACGCTCAAAGCCGCCTCAACATAGGCGATTCCGTCTGCCAAAGTAAAAGCGATTTCCTGCGCGGCGGTCGAACCGGCTTCGCGGATGTGATAGCCCGAGATCGAGATCGTGTTCCACGCGGGCACTTCTGCGGCGCAAAAAGCAAAAGTATCGGTAATCAATCTGAGACTCGGTTTCGGCGGGTAAATATAAGTTCCGCGCGCGATATATTCCTTCAAAATATCGTTCTGGATCGTCCCGCTGACTTTATCGAACGCGACCGATTGCTTTCTTGCGACGGCTAAATAGAGACATAAAAGCGTCGAAGCGGTTGCGTTGATCGTCATCGAGGTCGAAACCGTGTCGAGCGGAATGCCGTCCAGAAGCGTCAGCATATCATCGAGCGAATCGATCGCGACACCGACTTTTCCGACTTCGCCCGCCGCCAATTCGTCATCGGAATCAAGCCCGATCTGCGTCGGCAGATCGAACGCGACCGAAAGCCCGGTCGTGCCTTGTCCGAGCAGATATTTATACCGCGCGTTCGATTCTTCGGCGGTCGCAAAACCGGCATACTGGCGCATCGTCCAAAATCGTCCGCGATACATATTCCGCCGCACGCCGCGCGTGTAGGGAAATTCGCCCGCCTTTCCCAGATCGGTTTGATAATCGAAATGTGAATTTTCAGGGTTAAAATCATTGGGCAGTTCAATCCCCGAAGAAGTCTCGAATTTGTCGCGTCGTTCAGCCATAACGCCGATAGATTAGCATAATTTACGGAAGAAAACATCAAGCCGTAAAATCGGATTTGTGGGAATTCTTGTCGGAACCATCTGCGGTAGCGGATGGTTTAAGTTCGTTGTCGGAATCTTCAAATGCGAATCTTCAGCCGCTCGCTACTGCAGACGGTTCTGACCTGCATACCAAACATCAATCATAAGTCTGCATGAGAAGATGCATTTGTTCTTCAAATACCAATTTTAATATTTCGGCTTTTTTGTGATATATAATACCGACAAACTCAACCACAACGAAATTTATTGAGCGGCGGCAATCTTGTTCGAAGGAGGAACTTTTATGAAGACAAAAATATTACGCGGGTTTGTTGCGGTTTGCGGAGCGGTGTTTGGTCTGCTTCTTTTTTCAAACGTCGGTTTGGCGCGTCATTTTTCGGTCAGTCTGCAAAGCGTTAACGGCAGTTTTGTCGCGGCGGAAAACGGCGGCGGCGGTCTGGTCAACGCCAATCGCGCGCGTGCTGCCGAATGGGAAACTTTTACGCTGATTGATCTGAACGAGGGCGAACTGCGGCACGGCGACGAGATTGCCTTTAAAACCTTGAACGGCAATTTCTTTTCGGCGGTTGACGGCGGCGGCGGCAAACTTCTGGCGGATAAAAACGCGCCGCTCGCTTGGGAAACCTTCAAAATACTGCGGCTCAATCGCCGCAGTGATGATTTGATCAAAGATGGCGATCCGGTCGCCTTAACGACCCGCAACGGGAATTATCTGACCGCGCTGAATGGCGGCGGCATGGAAGTCAACGCCAAGGAAAGAAATCGCGGCGACCATCAAGTATTTCGCATCAGTTTAAAAGGCGATCCGGTGGCGGGAAAACTTTCGGGACCCTTTACCGCACCGCAGATGATTATTCGCCCGATCGTCGGAATTGACGAATCAGCGAACACCGAAGGCGATTTTAATGTCTGCAACAATCGATATTTCGGACGCGATTTTCCGAATTGCTACGGCGGACACGAAGGCACGGATTTTCTGCTTGCCGGACATATTCTCGCGCAGGCGGCGGGAAGCATCGATGTTTACACGGTCGCGGGCGGCAAAGTGGTCGCGGTTGCGGACGGCAACACGGATAAATGTTTTTTCAAAATCCCGCCGTCAGCCGATGCGCCGAGCAAGGATTTCGTCTTTTGCGTCAATGACGTGCGGGACGGAAAAGAATTTCTGAGCAACGCCAAAGAAGCGAATTTTGTTGCCGTTTTGCAGGACGACGGGATCATTGCCTATTATTTTCATCTCAAACGAAACTCGATCCTGCTGAAAAAAGGCAACCGCGTCGAGTGTGGTCAACTGGTCGGCAAAATCGGAAGTTCGGGCGTCTCGTCCGCTCCGCATCTGCATCTGACGCTCGCGCGGGTCAAATCCGACCAGCCTTTTCCCGCATCGGAAGCCGATTTTAAGAACACTGCCTTAAACCGCACGGTTGCCGATTATCTGAATCCATACGCGCCGATGCTCTGGCGCGAATTAATCGGCGCGATTCCGCGCAAAACCTGTCAGGCAAACGCGCCGACCTGCGGTTTGGGACAATCTTGTCCAAATAATCTCTGCCAGATCGGTCTCGTGATGAAGGATAATGTTTGCAAACGAATCGGCGTTTTTCCCAATAAACCGTGCGACGCCAACCAGCTTTGCGGTCCCGGTCTCGAATGCAATGGCGGAGTTTGCAAACTGCCGCTGCCGAAAAAGCCGAATATCAAACTTCCGTAAACGGAAAAAAGAATGGTCAAGCCAACTAACTTGATCTTTCTTTTTTGACTATTTCTCAAACCTTGCGTAGCATTTTAGATTACGAATGGAACTCGACGAAAATGCAAAAGAAGCGGTGCAGAATCTCGGCGACGCGATAAATTCGGCGGTCGAACAATCATTTGTCGTGCGAAACGCGATCGAAACTCTGCGCGAGCTCGGATTCGAGCCGAATCTCACACTCAAACTGGAGATCGGTTTGCAGGAAATCAAGGAAACTTTTGTTGATTTGACCAATGATGTCGAACTCGATCTGACCGACGAAGACCTGAAAACACTGCGCCGGATGAAAATCAAATTTTAAAAATGAGTAGTAGGTAATAGGTAATAAGTATAAAACCGATTACCGATTACCGATTACCAGCTTTGAACTACTACAATTATTTTACCGAAATCGAAGAAACTTTTGTCCGCCGGCGCGGGAAAAATCTGCTGCTCTCGCCGCTCGATTGGGCGCTCATCGAATCGTGGCAGGAACGCGAAGTGCCGCTTCATATCGTCCTGCGCGGGATCGAAAAGGTGTTTGATCTGATCGACAAACAACCCTCGCGGAAACGGACGGTCAAAAGCCTTTTTTACTGCAAAGAAGAGATCGAAGCACAATTTGCCGAATGGCTCGAATCGCATGTAGGGGCGAGCGGTGAGCCGTCAGCGGTGAGCGGTGAGCAGTCGGCAATCGGCGGTCAGCCGCGC